>JBAZFD010000006.1:0-19887 GCA_041653575.1 Thermodesulfovibrionales bacterium | reverse complement strand
TTCAAGACTGTGGTAATATGGAGGATGAAAGAGCTACTTCCCGACCTCTCCCTGAACAGGAAGCTCATCCTCATGATGCTCTTTCTCTCCTTCATCCTCACCTCCTTCCTCCTCTTCTTCTATACCCACACGGAAAAGGCCCTCCTCGGGGAGCTGGAAAGACAGACCGTGGAGCTCACCAAGGCGATCCAGATCGGCGTGGAAGAGGTGACTGCCACGGGATCAACCGATGAGGCGCGGCTCTCCAAGTACCTGAAGGGCCTGAACACGAAGGGCGTCAGGGAGATCTCCATCATCAGCAACGCCGACGAGATCGTGGCCAGCTCCAGCCCGGAAAAGATAGGCCAGCCCATCACCCACAAGAGAAAGGAGCTGATCATCAAGGCGGAACTGGGTGATCCTGTATCCGAAGAGGGAAGCACTTACAACGTCATAGTCCCGGTGATTGCAGACAATGTCCAGTACGGCTATGTCCACCTCAAGGTGAACAAGGATGACTTTTCCGCCATCCTCAGGGCGAACGCCATGCGGAGGATCGCCGCAACCATTGCGGTCTTCGGTATCGGCATCATCATGACCCTCTTCCTGGCGCAGCGTTACACCCGCCCGATCCAGAAGGTTGTGGATGCCGCCAAGAGGGTCGCAGCAGGAGACCTGCACCAGACCATCACCGCCCAAGGCAGGGATGAGATAGGCCAGCTCTCGGAGAGCTTCAACTTCATGGTGAAAAAGCTGCGGGAGAACCGCTCTCTTGAGGAAAAGCTCAGGGAGGCGGAACACCTCTCCGGCATAGGCCAGCTCTCCAGGGACATGGCCCATGAGATCAGGAACCCCCTGAACTTCATCAGCCTGAGCATCGACCACATAGGCACGAAGTACAGGCCTTCAGAAGATATTGACCGGGAAAAGTTCCTTGAGCTCATCGGCGGGATCAGGCAGGAAATACAGAGGCTGAACAAGCTGGTGACGGAGTTCCTCGACTACAGCAGGCCCATGCGGCTCCAGGTAAAAAGGGTGCGGATCAATGACCTCCTCAGTGATGTCCTCGGCCTCATCTGGGCAAAGGCTGAGGCGGACGGAATCGGGATCGTCAGGGACTATTCCTCAGACCAGGCGCTGAACGTGGACCCGGACCTCCTGAAGTCCTGCATCCTCAACATCGTCACCAACGCCTTTCATGCCATGGCCGACATGCCTGCTGCAAAGGAGAAACGCCTCACTATCAGGACAGAAACCGAGGGGAAGGAGTTCATTCTTTCCATCATCGACACAGGCAGGGGGGTGGAGCCTGAGGACATTTCCCGGCTCTTCGACCCCTTCTTTTCCAAGCGCCAGAACGGCCTCGGACTCGGACTGCCCATGACCAAGCGGGTGGCGGAGGAGAACGGCGGGAGGATTGAGTTCATCAGCTCTGTCGGAGAGGGAAGCGAAGTGAGGCTCATTCTCCCTATTACAGGAGGATAACAGTGGCGGTAATTCTGGTTATTGACGACGAAGCGCCCCAGAGGGGGATCCTGAAGACCATCCTCGATGATGAGGGGTACGAGGTCTATACCGCAGGCTCTGCCGAAAGCGGCCTGAAGACCATAGAAAAGGTGAACCCTGATCTGGTGATCACAGACATGAGGATGGGGGGGATGACCGGCCTCCAGCTTCTGGACCACCTCCCCGAAGGACCCACGAGGCCCGCGGTCATCATCATGACCGCCTACGGGACCATATCCTCTGCTGTGGAGGCGATGCAGAAGGGGGCCTCAGACTATCTCACCAAGCCCCTGGAAAAGGATGCCATCGTCCTCACCGTCAGGAAGGCAGTTGAACGGATGAGCCTCCTCAGGGAGA
This sequence comes from Thermodesulfovibrionales bacterium, assembly GCA_041653575.1. GTDB lineage: Bacteria > Nitrospirota > Thermodesulfovibrionia > Thermodesulfovibrionales > Dissulfurispiraceae > JBAZFD01. The sequence continues at coordinate 18,045 of JBAZFD010000006.1, read as the reverse complement.
ACATGCGGCTCCAGGAAGCCCTCTTCGGGAAGTTCCAGATGGACGGAATCATCGGGAGCTCACAGGGGATGAAAGAGGTGATGGAGGTGGTGCGGAAGGTCACCCCGGCTCCGGTGACGGTCCTCATCTACGGCGAGAGCGGAACCGGCAAGGAGCTTATCGCCAGGGCGATCCATTACAACAGCCCGAGGAAAACAGCCCCCTTCACCGCCATCAACTGCGCAGCCATACCGGACAATCTCATAGAGAGCGAGCTCTTCGGGTACGAGCCCGGCGCATTCACCGGCGCAACCCACCGGAAGGCCGGACTCTTCGAGGCCTCAGACAAGGGCACCCTCTTCCTTGACGAAGTAGGAGACCTCCCCCCCATGACACAGACAAAGCTCCTCAGGGTACTCCAGGACAAGGAGGTGAGGAGGCTCGGGGGAAAGGAAAGCATAAAGGTGGATGTGAGGATCATCACAGCCACGAACAAGGACCTGGAAAAAGAGGTGACAAAGGGGAGCTTCAGGGAAGACCTCTACTACAGGCTCAAGGTTGTCACCGTAGACCTTCCCCCCCTCAGGGAGAGGAGAGAGGACATACCAACCCTGGTGAAGTTCTTCATGGACAAATACAACAACGAGTTCGGCAAGAGGGTGAGATCGGTGAGCGACTCAGCCATGAAGGCGCTCGTGGAGTACCACTGGCCGGGGAACATCAGGCAGCTGGAATCGGTGATTGAAAGGGCGGTCCTCATGTGCGACACCAACACCATACAGATGAACGATATCAGGACAGAGCTGAGGCTCCCCCAGGAAAAGGGGCTCATGGACATAGATATCCCCGATGAAGGTCTTGTCTTTGAAGACCTGGAAAAACAGCTGATAAAAAAGGCTATGTTCAAGGCGAACAATGTGGCTGCCAAGGCAGCCCGGCTCCTGGGGATGAGCTACAAGACCTTCTGGTACAGGCTGGAGAAGTTCGGCATAGCCCATTCCCCAAATGGGGATATCCCTTCCGATAAGAGAAATCCCTCCTGACCCCTGCCCTCCCTCTTGCCGGTCCCTGGGCCCTTTCCCCTGAGGTTCCGCGACTGGCAAGGCAATTGCTGTATACCCTCATGCAAAATTGGGGAATCAAAAAATACACAAAAAAGGGAGGTGGGAAAAAATTTGAAGAAAATTCTGTCACTGATTATGGCAGTGGCTCTTTCCTTCGCCTTCTCAGCCGTTTCCTTTGCAGCAGACAAGGCGGCAGAGGCGCCCAAGGCTGACGCAGCCCCTGTGAAGGCAAAGGCGAAGGTGAAGCAGGTCACCGGTGTGCTTGTGTCCGTGGACACGGCAGCCAGGACCGTCACCGTGAAGGGCAGGAATGCAGAGGTTGTCATCTCAGCCGATGAGAAGATGCTGGCAGATCTGAAGGCAGGCGAGAAGGTCATGGTGAAATACACCGAGCAGGATGGCAAGAACGTCGCCAAGAAGATCACCAAGGCAGCAGCAAAGACCGAGAAGAAGGAAGCTGCAAAGAAGTAGGACTTCCTTTTCCCACAGAGAGGCGACATCCGGTCGTCTCTCTTTTTTTGACCTTTTTTCAGATTCTGCGATAAAATAGACCCTCAAAATTCAACAACATATGAAAAGAGGAGGCTACTGAATGATAAATGTCCAAATGGCGGACCGTGTAAAAAACCTTCCGCCCTATCTCTTCGCATCCATTGACAGGATGAAACAGGACGCCCTTGCAAAGGGTGTTGACGTTATAGACCTGAGCATCGGCGACCCCGATATCCCCACGCCGAAACACATTGTTGAGGCAATGAAGACAGCGGTTGAAAAGTCGGTGCATCACAGATACCCTTCCTACGAAGGAATGCTCTCCTTCAGGGAGGCTGTTGCCGACTGGTACAAGAGCAGGTTCAACGTGACCCTCGACCCCAAGACAGAGGTCCTCTCCCTCATCGGCTCAAAAGAAGGAATCGGCCACATTCCCCTTGCCTTTGTGAACCCCGGAGACGTGGTCCTCGTTCCCTCACCCGGCTACCCGGTCTATCCTGTGGGCACACTCTTCGCAGGGGGCGAGTCATACATTATGCCTATTGTTGAGGGAAACAGCTTTCTCCCTGATCTCAAGGCGATCCCTGGGGATATCCTGGAGAGGGCAAAGCTCATGTTCCTCAACTACCCCAACAACCCCACCTCAGCCATTGCGCCGAAGGAATTCTATGAAGAGGCAATCGCCCTGGCAGCGAAGCACAACATCATCATCTGCCATGATGCCGCCTATTCCGAGGTATACTATGACAATGAGCGTCCCCTGAGCTTTCTGGAGATTGAAGGGGCAAAAGAGGTGGGCATAGAATTCCACTCCCTGTCAAAGACATACAACATGACAGGCTGGAGAATCGGTTTCGCCGTGGGAAACAGGGATGTCATCGCAGGGCTCGGAAAGATCAAATCGAACCTGGACTCAGGCGTCTTCCAGGCGGTGCAGGAGGCATCCATTGTGGCGCTGAAGACCGACGACACCGTCCTCTCTGAGATCAGGAACACCTTCCAGGAGAGGAGGGATGTGATGTACGCAGGACTCACAGCCCTGGGAATGGAGGTAACCAGGCCGAAGGCCACCTTCTACCTCTGGGCAAAGGTCCCGGCAGGATATGACTCCTCATCCTTTGTGGCCCACCTTTTGGAGAAGGCAGGCGTCCTGGGCACCCCCGGAGTCGGATTCGGCGCTCCCGGAGAGGGATATATCCGCTTCGCCCTCACCACAGACGTGGCAAGGATCAGAGAGGCGGTGGAAAGGATCAGAAAGGTCATCTGATGGCACTGGTCCATCTGGGCATCGGCTCAAACCAGGGGGAGAGGGAGGCCAATTGCATGAAAGCGATTGCTATCCTCAAAGAAAAGGGTGTCCTTGTCCAAAAGGCATCCTCCCTCCTGGAGACCGAGCCCTGGGGAGTGACGGATCAGCCCCGGTTCATGAACATGGCTGCCGAGGCTGAAACAGAGCTCCCCCCTGAAGAGCTCCTGAGGCTGCTCAAGGAGATAGAACAAGAGATGGGAAGGGATGAGGGAAAGAGATGGGGACCGAGGATCATTGACTTGGACATCCTCTTTTATGAGGACAGGGTTCTGGATTCAGCGGATCTCCGGATCCCCCATCCCTGGCTCCAGGCCAGGGAGTTCGTCCTGATTCCCCTCGCGGAGATAGCGCCGGGAAAGGTCCACCCTGTCCTGAAAAAGACGGTCAGGCAGATGAAAGAAGAACTCCAGAACTGAGGTAAACATGGCAAAGACCCTGAACATACGGAGCAAGGCAAAGACCGAGTTCATCGACATCACCGATGAGATCCAGACAGCGATCAAGGACTCGGGCACAAAAAACGGCATATGCTACATCTACGTCCCCCACACCACAGCAGGAGTCACCATCAATGAAGGGGCCGACCCTTCGGTAAAGCGGGACATCCTGACCGCCCTCAACAGGCTTGTCCCCTTTGAGGGGGATTACCTCCATGCAGAGGGAAACTCCGCCGCCCATATCAAGACCACCCTCACCGGGACGTCAACTTTTCTCATCATAGAAGAGGGGAAACCCATCCTGGGCACATGGCAGGCAGTCTACTTCTGCGAGTTCGACGGCCCGAGGCACAGAAGGGTCATCGTCAGGATCGTTTGATGTGCCGGAGGCAGACCTCCAGAGAGAAATAGCGCTCCTCAGGGAAGAGGTCCGCAGGCTCAGGAGCAGCCTGACCAGGCTCACCCCTTCCCTCCCTGTCCTTCTCAGGAGGCGGGGTTTCAGGGTATACAAAAAGGAACCCTCAGAGGACCTCCTCATCCCCCAGGCCGGGCATATTGAAGGGTATTACGGGATGCTCAGACGATACTCCTTCCGCCTCTTTCTCCGCGACGTGATCAAACACCGGCCCCGCTTCACCCTCCATGATGTGACCAGGTATGCCACCAGGGAAGTGACCTCAGAATACATCGCCTATCTTGTTGAGACAGGACTCGCCCTTCCGGAAAAGGGCGGCTACAGGCTGATCAACGGACCGATCAGGAGCTTCGGTGAAACCCTGGAGTGGTTCCTGGCCGAGATATTCAAAAGGGAATTCGCATCAGAGGCGATCTGGGGGGTGAAGATGAAGAGGCCCGGCGTTGGCGGGGATTACGACCTCCTGGCGAAGATCGACGGCGCCATCCTCGTGATGGAGGTAAAGTCCTCTCCTCCCCGGCAGGTCTACCAGAACGAGATCAGATCCTTCTTCGACAGGAGCTGCGACCTGATGCCCGAGCTTGCCCTGTTCTTCATGGACACAGAGCTGAGGATGAAGGACAAGATCGTGCCCATGTTCGAAGAGGAGCTGAAGAGGAGGTTCCCCCAACCGCCTGAGATAAAGAGGCTGGAGAAAGAGCTCTTCGAGGTGCAGACAGAAAAGCCGAGGGTGTTTATAATAAACGCAAAGGACAGCATCATCGCCAACATCGAAAAAGTGCTGGCCGAGTATTTCAGAGGGTGATGCGTTGCCTTCTTTCAGATTGGCCTACAGATGTCATGGTGAGCCTGTCGAACCATGAGGCCATCGATGGGGTGACAGCCGACTGGAAATGAAGAGCTATTACATCTACATCCTGCGATGCTCAGACGGCAGCTATTATACCGGAGTGACGAATGATGTAGAAAGGCGCTTTTATGAGCATCAGGAAGGGCTTATTGATGGATGTTACACTCATAACAAGAGGCCCGTATGTTTGGTGTACACTGAGGAGTATCCCGATATCAGGGATGCTATCTCCAGAGAGAAGCAAATAAAGGGCTGGACAAGAAAGAAAAAAGAGGCTCTGATCACTGGAGATCCTGGGCGGTTAGTAAAGCTGTCCGCAAACACCCTTCGACAGGCTCAGGGTGACAACATTCTTGCTAATAACGACAACAAGGGAGAGACCATGGAAGACAAGAAAGAGCTTTGCATTCTCTGCGCCTGGAGGGCGACCTGCCAGAAGCAGTTCAGCATGAAGCCGGGCCTGAAGTGCCCTGATTTCTCAAGGGACCTGACCATCAGGGAAGAGAAAGAGGCTGAAAAAGATGAGGTAAAACAGGGCTGATTCATTGTTGTCATTCCAGCTTGCCGGAAATCCTTCTGAAAAGCTGCCTTCCACAATGGCCAACCGTCAAGGATCAAGCCCCCATCTTTTCACAGTTTGTTCCTATCTGACCTCTTTGTCAAAGGTCAAGGGCTGACCTAATTCTCGCTCGCGGATTTCCATGCGAGTTAATGCAGTTGTTGGGCGGATTCTTTGTCTGAAAAGTATGCTGCCATCATTCCTTGAATTACTGCCACCCAAGGAATTACTTGCGCGCAAACCTCATCACAAAGATCTGGCCTATTAATTATTTTTGAAGAAGCATGCCCAATCGATCCATCAGAAAGAACAACATGATTCCATGGAGCCGAGTCTGGTTTTCCATGAACAAGGCTGTTGTAAACTTTCGTTAACTCAAAACCTTTTACGAACTCATCCCGGCCTTGGTGTCTTTGAATTACCTCAAACATCTTAGCCAACGATGGTGCATTATTATGTTGCCATCCTTTATTCCATTTTTCGATTTCATTAGGGCTGTAGTGTATGTATAGAAGAATGGTGGCGCGCTCTACCAACGACCGGACCAAGACATGAGCACCAAAGAGATAACCCTGTCGAATTAACTCACGAATTGACAGAACAATACTCAAGGATTGTGCAACTACTTGGCACGCCATTATTTGAAGATCGCTGAGTTTAGCACCGTGCGTTGTGGGAGCAGTTTTGGAATTTTGCTCCATCGCTGAACATATTATCTGGTCGAAGTGATAAAGCAGTTTTCGTCCGAGATATGGCTCGTTTTCTGGGGTATAAATGATTGGTAGTGTGTCATTCATGATTCATCCATATTTGCCCAACATCCACATTTTGTTTAAATTGTAAAGGGAGAAGGGGCTGGAGTCAAGGAAAATGCGCAAAACTATGTGCAAATTGATCGCAAACGAGACAGAAAGAGCGGTGTTAATGATAGATGAGCTCGCCAGCCAGTTCTACGCCCGCCTCCTGAGAGCCGACGGCTCTATCTTCCCGGCTTGAGTCTCTTCAGAAGCTCATCAACGGGGAGGGTGTTCAGCACATCACCCTTTTCCAGCCATCCCCTCCTGGCGATGGAGACGCCGTAGGACATGGCGTCGAACTGGTTTGTCACATGGGTGTCGGTGTTGATGACGATGGGGACACCCATTGCCTTCGCCCTCTTCACGTGGCTGTCTGAGAGGTCCAGCCTCAGGGGGTAGGCATTGATCTCAAGGGCTGTTCCTGTTTCGCTCGCAACCTTCAGCACCTCATCCATATCCAGCTCATAGGCCTCCCTCTCGCCGATGAGCCTCCCTGTGGGATGGGCGATGATGCTCACCAGGGGGTTCCTCATGGCTGAGACCATCCGCATCGTCAGCTGCTCCCTGCTCTGCCTGAATCCCGAATGAATCGAGGCAATAACCAGATCGAGCTCCCTCAGCAGTTCATCTGGCAGGTCCAGGCTCCCGTCGCCCCTGATATCCACCTCCGTGCCCTGAAGCAGTCTGAAACCCCTGAGCTTTTTGTTGAGCGCCCTGATCTCCTGCATCTGCTCCCTGAGCCTCTCCTCTGTCAGCCCGCGGGCGATACCGAGCCCCTTGCTGTGGTCGGTTATGGCGATGTAGGAGTACCCCCTCTCCCTCGCAGCCTCCACCAGTTCCTCAAAGCTGTGGCTGCCGTCGCTCCATTTGGAGTGGACGTGGAGGTCGCCTTTGATCTCCTTCAGCTCAAGAAGATGGGGGAGCCTCCGCTCCTGCGCAGCCTCGATCTCCCCCTGGTCCTCTCTCAGCTCAGGAGGGACATAGGAAAGGTTGAGTATCCGGTAGATATCCTCCTCCTTTTCACCGCCGAGCCGTTCATCGTCCTTCTCCCTGAAAATCCCGTACTCGTTGACCTTCAGCCCCTTCTTTACCGCCATTTCCCTGAGCCTGATGTTGTGCTCCTTGCTCCCGGTGAAGTAGGCCATGGCCGCGCCGTAGGATTCCTTTTCCACCACCCGCAGGTCCACCTGTATCCCGTCGTGGAGCAGAACGCTCGACTTCGTCGGCCCATGCATCAGCAGTTCCTTCACCTGGGGGAGATGGATAAAGACCCGCATCACCTCATGGGGGTCTTTTGATGTGGCGAGGATGTCGATGTCCCTGACCGTCTCTTTCCATCTCCTGATGCTCCCTGCTATATCGATCCTTTCCACAGGAGCGGTCCTCTTCAGGCGTTCCATGATCTCCTGGGCCAGGGGAAGGACCCTGCCCAGGGGCCTGCGCTCTGTACCCCTCTTCAGCATCCCTATCCCCTTGAGGATCTTCTCCTCTGTCTTTTCCTTGATGCCGGGGAGTTCCAGGAGCTTGTGTTCAGAGGCAAGCCTCTCCAGCTCATCAATGCCCTTCACATGAAGCCTGTCATGGAGGAGCTTCGCTGTTTTGGGACCGAGGCCCGGCACGGCGATGAGCGTGAGGAGGCCTTCGGGAAGCTCACTTGTGAGCTCTTCATGGACCCTGACCTTCCCGGTCCTGATATACTCCCCGATCTTCCCTGCCAGGTCATCGCCGATCCCCGGTATCTCCAGGAGCTCCTCCCGCGACATCGCCTCAACGGCCTTTGCAAGGCCGTCGATATTCAGCGCCGCCCGCCGGTACGCCCTGATCCTGAAGGGGTTCTCCCCCTTGATCTCCAGGAGGTCGGCAATCTCCTCAAATATCTCCGCGATCTCTCTGTTCTTCATGGTCAGGGAACGATCTCCCAGAATATAATCACCGACACAACAGCCAGGAAAAACAGCCCTGCCAGAAAAATGAAATCAGCCACCCTCTCGTAAAACCTGCTTCTCTTCTCCGACCTGAGGGATGCATAGGAAAATATGCTGGAGCCGAGGAAGAGCGCTGTTGCGATGACAGTGGATTCATCCATAACGGTTCCTTCGGAAAACTTCGACATCCTCAGAAAGCTGAGAATGACGAAACAGAGGCCCAGGAGATTTGCCGAGGCCGGGAGGATGTGTACTGTCACCCTGCCTGCACTGAGATCTCCGGCGGCGTCAGGCTCCCCCATATCTCCCCCCCTTTGCATCAGTCTGATTTTCTTTATCCCATTGTACCACGTCATCAGCCGGCATCATTGTCGCCTACCCACAAGCCTCTGGTCCCGGAAGGCTTGCAGGCTTTTTCTCTTTACTCTGCCCCCCTTACCGGGGCTATAATTCTCAAAAGAGAGCTGCCGATACCAGGGCAAACGCACGACAGGGATCCTGAAGGCTCTTGCGTGTTATTCCCCCTTACAAAAGGGGGATGAAGGGGGTTGTATCCGTTTCAAAGGCAGCACAACAACCCCCTGACCCCCTTTTCTAAGGGGGAATTTCGCCTCTTTCGCTGAGTTAGAAGGCTTGAAGGACAAGGATTGAAGTTGTTGTGCCTATAGTGCTTTTGCACTGTGCCGGATAATAAACAATGACAGAAAATTCAGACATCAATACTATGATAAAAAACAGGAAAACAGACAATCGCATCCAGGAGGCGGAGTGGCTCACAAAGGATTGACAATTGATTCATTCTGCGCCTGGGACGGGGAAATATTAGTGCTGAATATTCTCGGCAAACCTTGCGCAAAACAGGATGCCATCGGCAAGGTAAAAGGTAATCAGCTCAAAGTCAGTGTCACTGCCGCTCCGGTGGCAGGCAAGGCAACCGATCATATGGTTCGTTTCCTGGCAGAAGCATTCGGCGTGACAAGCAATGATATTGAAGTTGTCTTCGGCAGATTCAATGTCAACAAGCAGCTGCGCATAAAATCGCCCCGAAAGCTGCCCCCTGTAATCAGCAGGCATTTATCAGGGGAACTGCAAACAGGGCTCTTTTGAATTTCAACAGAGTCCAGGGGAAAGGCTCTCTGAAATGACAGCAATCTGGAAAATCAAAGGAGATAGGAATGGCGGCAAAAGAAATGTTACAGGTTCGTATATTCATAAGCGAGAGAGGGAATGTCTGTATTGCCCAAGACAATGATGAGGACCAGAGGGAGGAGCTGATCATCATCCACCCCGACCAGCTGGATATCCTCATCAGATGGCTCAACGAAACCAAGACAGAGCTGCTGAAAGAGACGCAGTCGGGAAACTGAGCCCCCATAACTCCCCCTCGCCCCCTCTTAGCTTAAGAGGGGGCAAAAATTGCCGGGTTGCCTCAGGTCCGGGATTCTGATATATTTATCTCATGTGCAAAAAACTGAGATATACCATTTTGTTTATCCTTCTCCTTGTCCCGTCCCTCCTCTTTGCTGAAACAAAGGAGTACCTCCTCAAAAACGGGATGAAGGTGCTCGTGGTGGAAGACCACAAGGCCCCTCTTGCCACCTTCCAGATCTGGTACAGGGTGGGCGCAAAGGATGAGCCTGCAGGCAAGACAGGGATGAGCCACCTCCTCGAACATATGATGTTCAAGGGCACAGCGAAGCACGGATCAAAGGAGTTCTCCAACATCGTCCAGAGAAACGGCGGTATGGACAATGCCTTCACCACAAAGGACTACACCGCTTACTTCCAGACCCTCTCGTCGGACAGGATCGGCATCTCCATCGAGATGGAGGCAGACAGGATGCAGAACCTCCTGCTCAATGAAGCCGACTTCCAGAGCGAGAGAAAAGTGGTGATGGAGGAGAGGAGAATGCGGTATGAAGACGACCCGGAAAACTCCCTCTACGAAGAGATCATCGCCACCTCATTCAAGGCCCATCCTTACCGGTGGCCTGTCATAGGCTGGATGTCGGACATTGCAAACCTGAAAAGGGAAGACCTGGTCAGGCATTACCGGGAGCATTACGCCCCTGCCAACGCCTTTATCGTCATATCCGGTGATCTGAACGGCGACAGCATCATCTCAACAATACGGGATAACTTTGAACAGATCCCCGCAGGGGAGAAGACCGCAGAATACAGGACAGAGGAGCCGGTCCAGCAGGGGGAAAAGGTGTTTTACCTCGAAAAGGAGGCTGAGCTCCCCATGGTGATGATGGCCTACCATGTCCCCGCCTTTCCCCATGAGGACAGCGCCGCCCTTGATCTGCTCGCCTCAATCCTCGCCGGCGGCAAGAGCTCCCGGCTCTATACCAGGATCGTCCAGGAGTCCGGCCTCGCCATCAGCGCTGATGCGGATTACGGAGGGCTCTACAAGGACCCCTTCCTCTTCACCTTCGATTCAACAGCAGCTCCGGGCAAGGATATTGAAGAGCTGAGGAAAGCCATTGCAGCCGAGATTGAAAAAATCACCGCAGCCCCCCCTTCAGAGCAGGAGGTCCAGAAGGCGAAGAACCAGGTAGAGGCCTCCTTCGTCTTTGCCGAGGACTCCACCTATTCCCGCGCCCTTTACACAGGGATCTTCGAGATGATGGGAGACTGGAGCCTCATGGACAAATACCTTGAGGGAGTGAGGAAGGTAAAGCCTGAAGATGTGCAGCGGGTGGCGAAGAAATACCTCACCGAAGAGAACCTGACAGTGGGCATACTGAAACCGGTAAAAAAAGAGATGACAAATGAAAAATAGAGCAAAAGAGCAGAAGAGCAGAAGAGCAACAAAGAGCATTTTCTCCATTCTTTTTTTCTGCTGCGCCGTGATGGTGATCTGCTGCTCCGGCAGCGCCTTCGCCCTCGATATAAAGAGGGAGACCCTTCCCAGCGGCATGAAGGTGATCCATGTGGAGAGGCACAACCTCCCCCTTGTGATGGCCACGCTCCTCATAAACACCTCTCCCATGGACGAGAAGGCAGACAAGGCAGGCACAGCCTATCTCACAGCAAGGATGCTCAGTGAAGGGACGGAAAAGAGGACATCCCAGGAGATCAGTGAAGCAATGGATTTTCTCGGCGGCTCGCTGACAGCATCCACAGCCAGCGACTTCACCACCATCTCCCTCTCAATCCTCAGAAAAGACATGGACACAGGCTTTGACCTCCTCTCAGACATCCTGCTCAATCCCCGGTTTCCCGAGGAGAGGCTGAAGAGACAGAAGGAGCTGATCAAGGGCGCACTGAGGAGGAATGAGGATGATCCCTCCTATCTGGCGTCAAAGGCCTTCATAAAAGAGGTCTTCGGCGACCATCCCTACGGACGGCTTATCACCGGCAGCATGGAGACCATTGACCGGATCCAGAGAGGAGACATTGAGGAGTTCTACAGGACTCAGTATCTCCCCGGAAAGGCAACCCTCGTGGTGGTGGGCGACATCACCCCTGAGGAGCTGAAGAGCCTTACCGGGAAATACCTGCACCGATGGAAACCGGGAGCGGCCCTGGAACAGGCTGCGGGAAAAGAAGAAGGGGCCAGGGGACGGAGACTCCTCCTCATCAACAAGGATATCACCCAGGCAAACATTATCATGGGCCACAGGGGAGTAGCCAGGGACAACCCCGATTACTATGCTGTCTCAGTGATGAACTACATCCTCGGCGGAGGCGGGTTTTCCTCGCGGCTCATGCAGGTGATCAGGGACGAAATGGGACTGACCTACGGCATCTTCAGCTCTTTCACGCCCAACAGGGAGCCGGGCCCCTTCGAGGTGGAAGTCCAGACCGGGAACGAGACGGCAAAGACCGTTATCATGGAAACCCTGAAACAGATAAAGGCAATGAGGGCAGCGCCTGTCTCAGACCGGGAACTGGAGGACGCCAAGGCCTATCTCACCGGGAGCTTCCCCAGGAGACTTGAGACGAGCAGGAAAGTGGCTGACTTCCTCGCTGCTGTGGAGTTTTACGGTCTCGGCGATGATTATATCGAAAAGTATCCTGAGTTCATCAAGAGCGTGACGAAAGAGGATGTCCTGAGGGTCAGCAGAAAATACCTGTCGCCTGAAGACCTGAAGATCGTGGTGGTGGGCAATATCGGGAAGACGGGGCTATCTGATCCGCAGTCTCTTGAAGATATCAAGTAGCTCCGCAACGGAAAGCTGCCCCGGAGCTCCCGGCCTGTTCATGTACCCGTAGGTAATGAGGGAGCCAATGATTGGACTGAAGATACGGGAGGGCAGACCGCTGTCACCCATGGACATGGTAATGATCCCCCTGTCCCGGTGCCTGAGGGTGAAGGCGAGAAGCCGGACGAGATCCTCCCTGTCCTGGGCCATGGCCGCTACCTTGAGGATATCTCCCCCCAGCGCCGTTGCCTGGGAGACCAGCCCCTCCAGGAAGGCGTCATCAGGCGTTGACCTGAAGTTGTGGTACGACGAGATGAAGAGCTTCCCGAACTCCCGGCAGATGGATCTGACCTCAGGCCCGAACTCCAGGGAGAGCTCCGTATCAAAGGCATCGGCAAAAGGGGCAACAGCCCTGTAGATGCCTGTCCTGTCGGGGACTTCCTTCTCTCCCCCTTCCCTCAGATCCCGCACCGTGGCAATGACCGGCTTGCCGAACCTCTCACGGCAGGTCCTGAAGGTATCCAGCAGATGCGCGGCTGAAAGGTCCTCGAACATGTCTATCCTCAGCTCAAGGATGTCTGCCGGGACCTCGGAGAGGGAGAAGACATCTGAGTCTGTAAGCACGCAGGCGATGAGGGGGGTCTCGCCGAGAAGGAGATTTCCTATGGACAGATTCTTTGTTCCTGACATCATGCCCTCTATAATAATTTAGGCGTGAAAAACAATTCAAGAAAATGATATAATGTTCACTCACTTGACAGCTATGGACAACAAAGAAATCATATCACTGCTCAACCAGGACCTCTCAGGAGAGATCGAAGCGATCCTCATTTACATGAGGGACAGCTTCGTGACCGGGGACTGCAAGCCCAGCAGGAAGATGGAAGAAATAGCCAAGGACGAGATGAGGCATACCGAATGGCTCGCAGAGCTCATCGTCGACCTCGGCGGCATCCCCTCCATGGAACACAGACCCCTTGACTTCGGGGGGCATACCGTGGAAGGATATCTCACACGCCTCGTCTCCCTGGAGGAAGGGGCAATAGCTCAGTACAGCGATCATATTGCACGGATCCCTGATGAAAAGATAAAGAAAAAGCTTACCCACATTCTCCATGAAGAGGAAGAGCATCTGGAGGAGTTCAGGAAGCTTCTGCAAAGGACGGGCGGTTAGCTCAGTTGGGAGAGCGCCAGAATCGCACTCTGGAGGCCGGGGGTTCGACTCCCCTACCGTCCACTCTTGCTTGTCTCATTACCCCGCAGATCAGTCACTCCTATTCCCTACTCCTCGCGGCTTTTCTCCCCGTTGCATCTCTCCATGAATTGCGGGTTACAATAAGGGGCAAGTCCCTCAAAGCTTGGCTACAGGCATAATTCAGTCATATACCGGAGGTCGTGATGGAGAAGTCTAAGTTCAACACCATAGAAGAGGCCCTCAAGGACATTACTGCAGGCAAGATGGTGATCCTCGTGGATGATGAGGACAGGGAAAATGAGGGAGACCTCTGCATGGCAGCAGAAAAGGTCACCCCTGAGGCGATCAACTTCATGGCAAAGTACGGCAGGGGGCTCATCTGTCTCTCCCTCGCCCCCCAGAGGGTGGAAGAGCTGAAGCTCCCCATGATGGCGGAAGAGAACACCTCATCTTTCGGCACCGCCTTCACCGTCTCCATTGAGGCGAAAAAGGGCGTCACCACAGGGATTTCAGCCGCAGACAGGGCAGTGACCATCCTCACCGCCATCAACCCTGAGTCAAAGCCCGAAGACATCGCCCGTCCCGGCCATGTCTTCCCCTTACGGGCCCGTCCCGGCGGAGTCCTCCAGAGGGCAGGCCAGACAGAAGGCTCTGTTGACCTGTCGAGACTCGCGGGGCTCAACCCCTCAGGCGTAATCTGCGAGATCATGAATGATGACGGCACCATGTCAAGGGTTCCTCAGCTCCTGGAGTTTTCAAAAACGCACGGGATCAAGATCATCACCGTCAAGGACCTCATCCAGCACAGGATGAGGACAGAGCGGTTTGTCAAAAGGACAGCCACCGTTCAGTTGCCCACCGAGCACGGCGGAGACTTCACTGCAATCGCCTACACCAGCGACGTGGACTCCAATGTCAATATCGCCCTGGTGAAAGGAGATATCAATCCTGAAGAGGCAGTCCTCGTGCGGGTCCACTCCGAGTGCCTCACCGGCGATGTCTTCGGCTCCAAGAGATGCGACTGCGGAGACCAGCTCCACAAGGCAATGCAGGTGATAAAGAAAGAGGGCAAGGGAGTAATCCTTTACATGCGGCAGGAAGGAAGGGGCATTGGCCTCGCCAACAAGCTGAAGGCCTACGAGCTCCAGGACAAGGGGCTCGACACCGTGGAGGCAAATCTCCAGCTGGGTTTCAAGGCGGACCTCAGGGATTACGGTATCGGGGCACAGATCCTCGTCGACCTGGGAGTGAGGAAGATGAAGCTCATGACCAACAACCCCAAGAAGATCGTTGGACTTGAAGGATACGGCCTGAAGGTGGTGGAGAGGGTTTCCATCGAAAGCAACCCCCACGACAAGAACATTGTCTACCTCAAGACAAAGAAAAAGAAGCTCGGCCACATGCTGGAAAACGTGTAGCCAGCGCAGACAGCAGACCGTAAAAGAGAGGCCAGATCCCAGTGGGATCTGGCCTCTCTTTTTGAGCCTTTGACAGTCTTTCCACGACAATGACAAACCAGTAATGATTTTATGAGAGGAGATGGTTGGTGCGCCTGAAGGGATTCGAACCCCTGACCCTCGGCTCCGGAGGCCGATGCTCTATCCCCTGAGCTACAGGCGCATCTTCACAAAGCGCAAAACGTGATGCATTAAGAGTAGCAGCCTGCAACCTTACCCATTACGCATCACGCCTGACTGTTTGCGGATTTATTGGGGTGGGCGACGGGATTCGAACCCGCAACAGCTGGAACCACAATCCAGTGCTCTGCCATTGAACTACGCCCACCATGGATTTGAAGGACAATGTCCCTAAAAAAGTGAGAACTATTATACCAGAAAAGCCCCCCGGTTACAAAGAGGGAAAAACCCTTTGAGTATTGGTGCGCCTGAAGGGATTCGAACCCCTGGCCCACTGCTTAGAAGGCAGTTGCTCTATCCGACTGAGCTACAGGCGCTCTTTCGTAATGCGTAATCCGTAACTGATGCCATAACGGAACCTGCCCTGCTACCATTCCATTACGCATCATGCATTACTGATTACGCATTACGGATTGGTCGGGGCGAGTGGATTCGAACCACCGACCCCCTGCGCCCAAGGCAGGTGCGCTATCCAAGCTGCGCTACGCCCCGTGAACAGATAGATTACTAAAAGAGCCCGGCAAATGTCAACGGACAGCAAGAGCTGATCCGGAGAACCCCTATGGTTATTTTGATTGCCTGCGCCCCTGGGACAGGCGAGCCATTTTCATGGGATCCATGGTACAATACTAAAATTTTGTCTGACCGGGATTTTTTCTCCCGCATGAAGGAGGTTCCCCTATGTTGAGTATGAAGTCTGTTGAGCCTGTACGGCTCTCACCGGATACGAGATTCAAATTCAGGTGTCATAAAGGTATCGAATGTTTCACCAAGTGTTGCAGCAATATCGATATCATGCTGACGCCTTATGATATTGTAAGACTGAAAAACAGGCTGGGGATCTCCTCAGGCGATTTTCTCAACGACTACACCTACACCCATATAGAGGAAAAAACCTCCCATCCCTTTGTCTACCTGAAGATGAAAGAAGACGATCCTGAGAAGAACTGCCCCTTTGTTTCAGCCGACGGATGCACCATCTACACCGACAGGCCGGCGAACTGCCGGTATTATCCCGTGGGACAGGCATCCCTGAAAAAGAATGACGAAGCCTCCAACACCCCTGTCACCGAGGAGTTCTACTTCTTCGTAAAAGAGGAGCACTGCCTCGGATTCCAGGAGGAGACGGAATGGACGATCCAGGCCTGGAGGGACGACCAGGGAGTGGATGTCTATGACGACATGAACAGGGAATGGAAGAACATACTCTTCAGGAGAAATCTCCCCGGTCATGAGCTGGACGAAAAAAAGCAGAAGGCCTTCTACCTGGCCTGCTACGACATCGACAGGTTCAGGAAATTCGTCTTCGAATCCAGGTTCCTCGATATGTTCGAGGTGGATGAAAAAACCGTGGAAAAGATCAGGAACGACGAGACAGAGCTGATGAAGTTCGGCTTCGAGTACACAAAATACGTCCTTATGCTGGAAGAAACCCTGAAGGTCAGAAAGTAAATAAAAAGAGGAGGGGCCGCCATGAAAACATGGCGGCCCCTCCTCTTTTTTCAGATCTTCAGAACGTCACCCCTATCTCTGCAAAAGGCCCCTTTATCTTCACGTCTGCTTCTATGTCGTCATGATCAATTTTGATCTTCTCATACCTGTAACCGGCGGCAATAAAGAGCGGGCCTGCAATGTTCACCTTGACCCTTCCGATCAGGTCAATGGCATGGCTCCCGCTGTAAGCGATTCCCCTCACCTCCGCGCCTATGGAGACAGCCCTGACAGGCTTCACCTCAACACCGAGATAGATCATGGGGACAGGCACAAAAAAGTTTTCTCTCGCCGCGAGCCCTGTGCCAGGCTGGACTATCTCAGCCTCCAGATCAACGCCGCGGACATCAAGCCCCAGCTCTGCCGAGACGACTCCGTTCGTCCCTGCTTCGATGAAAGGAAGGTTATAGTAGAGGCAAAGGTCATACTGGTCGAGTTGCAGCTTTGAGGTAAAAGGAAAGGTCCCTGTAAAGGTCGTGCCTTCAAAGGTAAAGGTTCCGCTCTTCGATCCGTTACCTTCAAACTTCATGGGCGTTGCCATCAGATAGACATTGGGGAAAGCTCCTGGCGTTTCGATCTTCACACGGCCCATGATCTTTGTCTCATCATCATAGTTGAGCTCATTGTCAAGATCGAAGGTCGCGTCTCCCTGAAAGGTAATGTCACCGGTCGGATCCTGCCCCCAGACCCCCAGCGCTGCCTCGATACCGACGGCAGAAGCAGTGTTCGACAAGAAAAGAAGACAGAGACAGACTGTTGCTAATACAGAAATTCTCCTGATCATAAAACCTCCCCTTTCAGAACCGGATCAGAGGTCACACCAATGGTGTGAGCCACGCTGTTGTTTTCGACAATTATTGCACAAAATTCCGGCCTTGACAACAGATAGTTTTGTACCGGAATCGACCATCAACTTTGCGCGGGGATGCATTCGAACGGTTTCAGCGGGCCGTCTTGCCTCACCGCAACGGTGAGGCGGCCCGGTGCCTCGGAGCGAAGCGAGAATGAGTGAGAATGCGTCCCCGCGCAAACACCGGTTTTTTTTGATGGTGGATTTGGGTCGTATCAGTGAAAGGGCTTCTATTGTTGCAGCGCGTATTTCGCCTTCAGCTGCCCGCAGGCGGCGAGGATATCCTGGCCCTTGCTCTTTCTGATGAGGGCGGTGAGATGTCCCCTGGTGAGGATATCCTGAAATGCAAGGACCCTCCGCTCCTCAGGCCTCCTGAACTCCGAGCCTTCATGAGGGTTGAAGGGGATGAGATTCACCTTCGAGGGGATCCCCTTCAGGAGCGATACAAGCCTCACGGCATCATCCAGGGAGTCGTTCACCCCCCGCAAAAGCACATATTCAAAGGTAATCTTCCTTCTCTCCGGCAGGGGGAACCTCCGGCAGGCATCAAGCAATGCCTTTATGGGATAGGTCCTGTTGACAGGCATGATATCATCCCGCACCGCATCGGTGGTGGCGTTGAGGGATATGGCGAGGTTCACCAGGGGCGCCTGCCGGGAAAGCTCCAGGATCTTCGGGACAAGCCCAGAGGTGGAGAGGGTGATCCTCCTCGGCGAGATCGCCAGCAGCTCCGTCATCCTCCGAAGGGCCTCCGATACATTCGCCAGGTTCGCCAGCGGCTCACCCATGCCCATAAGGACGATATTGGTAAGCCTCCGGGGCAGGATGGCCCTGCTCACAGAGATGACCTGGTCAACAATCTCCCCAGGCTCAAGGTTCCTCTTCAGCCCCATC
>JBAZFD010000005.1:0-21653 GCA_041653575.1 Thermodesulfovibrionales bacterium | reverse complement strand
GTCCTTGATCTCTCCCTCGTAGAACAGCTTGGTCTCCCTGTCCCATGCTACATAGTAGAGCATGTAAGCAAAGAGGGTAGCTTCTTTGGACTGGACACCAAACTTCAGTTCCAGTCTGCGGGCCCACTGTCTGTGCGGGGCGTTCCAGGCCGGCAGAGACTCCACCAGGCATGAATCCCCAATTGAAGACTCCCACAACATCCTGTCAGCCGGTGACAGCTCCATCGAAAAGTGCTCACCAACTGCAATGTCCGCCTTCTGTGCATTCCTCAGATCTGTTGTCATAACTTCCTCCTCATTTCTCCTCTTTTCTCCTCATTAGCCGTCAAGGACGGCCTAAAAAACAAAAAAGCTCCCCTGTTGCAAAAAGACGCAACAAAGAAGCTATGTTCGGCAGAGCCTACTGAAATTACTAAATCTAAACTAAAGAATTATTACTTCTTGGATCTGAGGAGCCTGTGCATGTCCTTCACCCCGGCCTCGACGTGTTCAGTCATCCGGGAGCTCGCTACTCCCAAGGAAGTGAGCATTTCCTCTACCTCTGGAAGGATTCTGTTCCCGGGTTCATCGTTGTCGAGCGCCAAATACATCTTCTTGATTCCCAGCTTTTCTACCATCCGAGGTATCCATTTGATCAGGCCCACGCCATTCAGGCCAATCAGGGTGTGGTTGTAGTCTCCGGCCACGATCTCGGTGGCCAGGGCGTCCAGGATACTCTCAGCCATGTAGGCTATCGAGCTGTCGCGGGGAAGCACCCAAGGAACCTTTGTCTCCCCCAGGGTTCGCTTTTTCCCTTCATCGATCATCTCGCGGCACTCAAGACCTTGGAAGGATCTGTTGCGCATAGGCATAGGGGTTGCGGCATAATCAATCCGTTCCTTTCCTGATATGGTTGGGTAATAGACTGTGCCGATCTGAGGATAGTAGTTCACGCCCTGGGCATTGAAAAAAGCCTCAATCATGGCTTGGTCAGTTCTCTTTCTCAGGGTCTCATACAGCCTGTGAACGTCAACGGCGCTTGTCTGAGGTTTCGGCCTTTTCTCCGGTGCCTTCGGGACACTGGCCTTCACGCCGGTCAGAATTTCCAGTGCCTCGGGAAAAGACACACCATGAAGGCGCTGAACGAAGTCTATGATGTCCCCGCCCTTACCAAGTCCCCAGTCAAACCATGTATTGTTATGGGTGTAGACGTAAAAGGAGGGCTCTTTTTCGTCTCTGAAGGGTGACTTGAAGCGTACCTTCCCGCCGTGAGGCCGCCCCTGATGACCCAGTGATGCAAGGTAGGCTACGATGTCCATCTGTTTGACCTCTACGATATCTGCCATCTCTTCTCTCCTTGCGGTTGCCCCTGCATTTCGCTCTGTCGGCTTGAATTAAAAAATTCTGCTCTCTGTGAGACCGAAAAATTACGCTTTTGACGCCTTCTCAGGGGCAGGGGGATGAACGCTTGTGAGCGACGGCGGCCTGATATCTACATAGGCAGGGGCAACGTCGTTTGTCATCCCTTTGTAATACCGGCCATAAGTCCGCATGAAAAAATGTCGCTTGGGCAGGGTGAGCACCTTATGGGACAGAACCTGGTTTTCCTCCATCTCCCTGACGGAGATCCCGCCGCCGAAGCTCAGGATAGGGGCGAATCTTTTGATGAGAGGAGAGGATTCCTCAACGTACCGGGCGGTCTCCGGGTGGTTGACGAGCATGTAGATCCAGGTGTTGATGTTGTCCAGCATACTCTTGGTGGCCTCCCGTCCGATCTCCTCCTCAACCTGGGCGATGGACTGGGTGTAGAAGTGAACCCAGACGTTGGCACCGCCTCCCTTGTTGAAGAGCTCCTGAATGCCGGTGTAGAGCATGTTGTGGCCCTCATCCATGTGGATGCACAGAGGAGGATCAATCTTTCTCCCTGACAGGAAGAAGCGGCCCACCATGCTCTGTATCATGGACAGGAGCACTCTTCCGATGATGTGAGCTGTTCGGCGGGCAAGCATGGAACCGGTGTTGCAGTACAGGATAACCCTTTCACCGTGCTCGAAGCGGCGGACAAACTCGTTTTGGTAGCACTTGCCGATGATCTGCCCTGTGGAGCCGGTGGTGAGGGCTGAAAGGGTGGTCCTGAGACTTGAGGAGACCTTGGAGAAAAAGTCTTGTGGTGACGTGAGGATCTGCTCGATGTTCTGGCAGATTTCCTGTCCACCGGGTTCCATCTTCATGGCATCGAGGAATCTCTTGAGGCTGACGTAATCGCTGCGAACCTTGACGTCGTGAAAGTTGATGTTGAGCGCCTCCCCTCTGTTGCGGGCTCGGAGGGCGAGGCCGGCCACGACAACCTGGGTCACCTCCTGGGCGATGGCGATGAAGTAGTCCTCCTTCGCCTTGATTCCCGATATGGCGTGATCCACCAGCTCGTCCTCCATATAGTAGTAGGCGAGGGGGTCCAGCATGATTGAGTGCTCTGGGAAAATGGGGGTAAGCAACATACATTCTTCAAGGCGCCCTGATTCCGCGGCGACCTGAACAACCTTGTTGAGGAGATCGAGGTCTCCCTTGGGGTCGAAGATCGCCACGTTGTAGCCTTTCCGAATGTCCTGCTCGATTATTGATTCGATGAGGCGTGTTTTCCCCACTCGGGTTGTCCCCAGGACACCAAAATGACCGCTTCGGTCTGCATCCTGGATGGACAGAGGGATGACCTTGCTGATGTCGTTAAGGTCCACGCCGGTCCCCAGGATGGTCTTGCCGGGGTTTTTGATCGTTTTGCCCTTGTTGTTGATTTTGAGGAGCTTTTCGAGGTTTGGGTTCTCCGGAGGAGTGCTCAATAGCCCCTCCTGTCCTCGATAACGTCGTGATGAATGCCGTCTGAAGCCTTCTTCAGTTTGGGGAGGACATATTCCCCGGATCTGATTTTTTTCATGACCACCACCTCACATTCCGGCGAGCAAGAGGTGAGAAGGTCATGAGGACTTGTTTCTGCGAGGACGATAGATCCGTAGGAACCCCAGCTCTCGCCCCACCAGTCTTCCTTCCCACATCCGTCACATCTGTAGCGGTTCTTGCCGAACGTATTCGTGATAAAAGCCACGTATTCCTCCTTAATCAACTGATATCGCGCCGTGCCAGCGCCGAAACCAAAAGTGCAACCTCACTGTCACGACAGGACTGAAACGGCGCGGGGGCCGCGTTCCTGTACATGTGCCCGCCTGCGTGCCTGACTGTTTTCCCGTGGACCTCATAAAGCCCCCAGCCTTCTGGGAGCTCTTCAGCCCTGAGCAATCCAGGAGGGGTGAGATAAAAGCGCCAGTGGCCGAGCGCATTCTTATCCGGCAAGCGAGCCATTTTCTTTCTGTCTGCGAAGAAATCAGATCGGGTGGTCTTCGCCTCCACCAGGATGCACCGGCCGTTGACCCAGCCAACGGCATCGGGAGTCTCGCCGCTGTGCGTGTATGCCACCAGCTCAGAAAGGACCACTCGGCAGTGGAGGGCATTTTTGAGCCAACGCTCCGCCCGGCCAACAAGGAAGGAGTGTGTGGGGGTAGGGTAGGGTGCCTGGATCATTGAGTTTCAAGGGAAGGTATGAAGGCGGCCTTGATTTCTGCCTCAGTGGGAAGAGATCGAGCTTGCCAACGAACAAGCTGTATTCCGGCGTCGGCAAGAGTCTTGTCTTTCTTGGCATCGGCTTTTTGCCTATCACGCCGCCGGTGAGATGCGTCGTCCAGTTCGATTACTGCCACAATGCTTGAATCCTTATTGCAGACAACAAAATCAGCGCTCATCTGGTTGATCCGGTTCCACCACAGGTTGTGGTTGTGGCCTTTCTCTACCCGGATCAGCTGAGAAAGCTGAACTTGAGCCAGAATGACGTGCTCGGGAAGGGCGCTGTTAAGCTTCCAGAAAAGGGATTGCTCTATTGGAGACATAATCCTTCTCTTCCGGTACGGCCACCTTATGTCTTCCGGAATGAGTTCGGGTTCGTTCCCTTCAAGCTGAACTTCAGGAGTAGATGGATCTCGCCGCGGGCGTTCAACTTTGGCGTTGTTGCCCTGTAAGGCCGAAGCAATTAGAAGCACGGCGATGATGAGAAGTCCGAAAATGAGCCATCCCATGTTGCCCCCCTCAGTCCAGAACGGCGACCTGGGGCGCTTCCCCTTTTGCCGCGGCCCCGGGAATTTCCGTCGCCTTGCCTGCCGACTGCACCGGCTTGGTTGCCTGCTCCGGTATCTGAGGAAGTTGATCGGTGTCATAGATCGCAATCACCCGAGCCTGCTGGTACTTCCTATTTTCTCTCCCCTTTTTGCTGTAAGCCTCGCCGACGCCATAAACCTTGAAAGTCTCGTGAGGGACGTTGATCAGGTATGTGTCCGCTGCCTTGGCGGCGAATTCTGCCCTCTTGGTGGACAGATCGAGGTTATACTCCGGGCTGCCGGGGATAGAGGCGCTTCCGATGACCACGAGGAGGACCTTCCGGCCCTTGCTTTCTCTCGCCAGGTAGTCCAGGAAGTTCACCAGTCGGGTATGTTCAGGAGATCCTTCGTGGAGGGCATGCTCCTTGACAGGGAAAAAGACCGTGACTTCGCCAGTACCAGACTGACGGGAAAGCCGCTGGAGCTCCTGGAAGGTTTCATCCATCTTTTTTATTAGGACCTCATTCTTGGCTTGGCAGGCAGTCGGGATCTTCTTTATCTCTTTGTCCAGATCGCCGAGCTGGCCCTTTGTGTCGGCAAAACTCTTCTGGATCTCCTGCCCAAGGTGCTTCTCAGCGCCCTTGACGTCGCCCTCGATGGTTGCCATCTCCTGCATGAGGCAATTGTGAGAATCTGCGAGAATCCCCGCGAGGGCCTTTACCTGAGCGCTGGATGCACCTCCAAAAAGCGTCCCCTTGGGGAAGGCAACGGACGAAGCCTTTCCCGAACAGGAGGAGGGGCCAGCCGTTGTACCTGACTTTGGATCGCCACAGTCCGGCTTGGGGCTCCTTGCGACATAAAAGGTTCCGTTGTCCTGGTAGACGCTGTAGGTGCCCGGCGCCTCGGGGTATTTTGCCGCCGGCGTGTCTGTAGTTCCAGTGGTGGCGCAGCCGGACGCCAGGATGAGCAATGCGGGGATGATGATCTTCTTCAAATCGTATATCCTCCTTTTCGGGTCAGTTAAATTGGACTTCAACGTACTTATTACTTGTCAGGGCGTTTTCCCGCTTGATCTGGATGAGCCCGGTCTGGCGGGGTCTGATAAACCTGAGTTTTTTCGCCTCTATTCCCAGTTTTCTGGTGAGGTAATCATGGTGGAGCTCATCCACGCCCAGAATGAGCTTTGTGGCGCAGCTGGTCACCACGATGTCGGGGAAGCTCTGGAGGTCCTGAGAGGCAAAAATCATCCCGATCCCGAACTTCCGCGACTCCCTGATCATCACATTGACGATGTGATCCGGCTCTTCAGAGAGGTATTTCTGGGCTTCGTCCAGCACAATCAGGGTGTTGATTTCCGAGACAATGCCGTTCTGCCGCGCCTCGGCGAAGATCCTCTCCAGGTTGACCTCCACAAGGAACCCCTGTTCCTCTGCGGTGAGGCTCCGGATGTCGTACCGCCAGATGGGAGCCATGGGGTGAAAAGGAGCCTCTCTGTCCCTGAAGATCCCCAGGCTGTTGAGGTTATTGACTCGGTTGTATACCGATCTGAGCACGTCTTTTGAGTCGTACTTTATGAGATCGTCAACCTCCCTGCCCGTCTTCAGGTTGTCGATGAATGCGGCGTACTTTTCCTTACAGTCTTGCCTGAGTTTTTCAACCAGCATTTCTTCGTCCGGGGAGGCCACCTTTTTGTCCAGGGACGCGAGTTTGCGGCAGAGGGTCTCCAGGTGGGACGTTGCTTTGTTCGCGTCCCCCATATAGAAGGTCTTGAGCTTGGCGTGGGAGAACCGTAGGAGGTCTCCAATGGCGGGCGTTTTTTTCCCGATTGCCCCCCAGCTATCGGGGCGGTCGAGATAAAACTTATTGGCCGCATAAAGATCGACGAGCAGGTTCCGTAGGACCGCTTCCTGTTTTACCCCGAGGCGGGAGGTGTACCGGTTTACCATGGAGAGGAACGAGTTCGTGCGGCGCCTGACTCCACCAAAGTCGGGGTCAGGGTTGATGGCCAGAGGGTTGATGCCATAGGGACTGCCTTCCGAGAACGTGACAGAGGAGGTGCTTCCCTGGTCGGTTGCAAGGTCGCCGTGACAGTCAAAAAGATGGATCCGGAGGGGGTGTTTTTGGAATTGCTGGAGGAGCCGTCGTAGCCTGAATGTCTTACCCACGCCGGTTGCGCCTATGACGCACCAATGGCTATTGACCGGCATCTTCCAGACAACGGGCTTTTGATCGAAAGTATTGTTACCGATGAAAATTTGCATGTTACCCTCGTTTTTTTAATGAGTGAGTACCTTGCCCCTCCTCCCTGTCTCCTTGGAGCCCATCTCGTCGAGAAGCGTATCGGCGAATCCGTTCACCATTTCATCGATCTGCTGCTGAACGGTGAATTTCCTGATTCTGTACTTCTCATAGAGGCGGTCCAGAAGAGGGAAAAGGGTGTCCTGCATGATGTTCATCATGTGCGTGTCCAGGTCATACGCTCCGCACAGCGAGAAAGCGTTGTACTTGAGCGCCTTGAAGCCTTCCTTGCCGGCGCAGGCCTGAAAAGAGGTGCAGTTGACGCATTTTGTCGCGCTCAGCATAGACCTGTATAGCCAGAGGACCCCGTTTTCAACGGCACTCCTCATATTTTCCTGATTGACCTCGCCTGCCGTTTTAGACCAGGCGGTGACTTCTTCGAGTTTTTTGGACAGAATCTCCGAGGGGGTACTGTCCACGAGGTACAGCTGCTCATACTGAGCGATTTTCTTTCCCAGCTCCGTAAGCGCTTTGTCCTTGATTTTGGTCATGATTCTCCTTGTTTATTTTTTTATTGCCAACTTTACGTCCTTGATGAGGCTTAAAATGCCTTCCTTGAGCCGCCCCAGCTCCGATGCCATCCCGAAGGCCTCTAACTTCAGGGGAATAAGAAACATCTTCTTCTGTCCCTGTTGGAGAACTACGTTGAAAAAGGCTCCGTAATGCTCCTCCTTCACTGTATCGCCCAAGATCCCTTCGTTGCGGAGATCCGTGGCTGCCCGCCTGATTACCTCTTCTTTCCGGGAGGCGCTCATGGTTGACAGGTCAATAACCTTTCTTCCGGTCGCCATTGCCTTGATCGTATCGTAGACGGCATCAGTGGTGCAGTACACCATGCTTCCGAAGGAGAAAGCTTCCCACTTTGCCCCCTGTAGGGCGTTGATTCTGGGCTTGATATTGTCAAGGAGCTCTTGTACGGTAAACCACTCCTCCCATTTCTGAATCTTGAGGTCTTTGCTGATACGGGCCACTTCCGACTCTCTCGCTTTGGCATCGGCTTTTCTGAGAAGACTGTCAAACTGGTCCTGCGACTGCCGGTGGTGGTTCTTGATTGCATCGAGAGCCCCCGACAGCCATATTATTTCCTTCCCCTCGAAGAACTCATTGATCTTGGCGGAGCTGATGAGGGGGTGATCAGCCTTGGCGTAGAGACCGCTCATTCTGAGTTCCGGGATCTTCCCCAGGTCATGTCCCAGGGCGGTAACGAGCATTTTGGGGATCAGACTCTCGTAATCCCTGTAATGTTCTTTCAGTAGTGTGATTCCTATTCGCGCGACGTTGCCGGAGTGCTCTTTTAGGGTGACTTTACTGAGGATATCCATGAGGGGGGAGAGATCCTGATATTCCTCGTCGTCCCGATTGAGCACGACAGAGGGGCAATCACCAAAGGTATTGAGGGTTGCGATGATCTTGCCAACCTCGTCTGTGACCCCCTGCTGTGATAAGACCTCCCGGTAAGGGAGGACAAACTCCTCATAGAGTGGGTTCTGTTTGGCCGCTTGTGCGATGGCTGTGATCAGTGGTGGCTGCTCTATCTGGGGTTCTCTCTCCGGAGCGGCATCTTCTGGCTGCGAGGCTTTGACCTCGACCTCTGTAAGGTGTGGGCCTTCTACCGGTTTCATGTCGTGGTTAAATCGGCGCCATAGACCGCTTAGATCCTCCAGCTGGATAGTGAGTTTGCCAGCGTTCGGGTCTGTTTCAGGGGTGAAGGCTGAGACGACGTAATCAACGATTTTCTTGAGCATTCTTTGACTCCCAAGGTGGAATGTTGAGGATTTTTTCTGCCTCCTGGCGATGGAGTTCTACCGCCATAACCCTGCCGAAAACGCTAATATTGACATAAAGGAGGGTCTCTGTGACTTTTGAGACTATGCCACAAACCCCTTTGTATGGCCCAGAGAGCGCCTTAACCATATCTCCCTTGGCAATGTCTTCTGAGGAGGCGGCTGAGGTGAGACGTTGCGCTTCTTCCTCGCTGATGGCGACGAACGCACTCGCACAATACAGCGAAAGCGTTTCGGGAAGCGGCTCTTCAGTGATCAGGTAGCCGCTTATCAGGGGGATACGAAAGGGTAATCCCAAGCGCGTAAGGGCTTTGGCCAGGGATTTTTCTTTTCCTGGGCATGTGCGGATGATGTAGGGCATACGGGGATATTACTTACAGAGGGAGAGACTGGCTTTAGGCATGGGGAGGAATGCGAGTGCCGTTGCTTAGTTGTATTCATAGCCGTCACTCCTATGTATAGTTGTACAGTTTTTATGAGATACATCCCCAACCCTTTCGTGTTTTGTTTTGATGTCAAATGAACCTCTGGCTCTGCAAAGAACCCTCCCTGTATGCACCCCCTTGCTTTTCCCTCTGGGGACACAGGCTCGAACCATGTCTCCCGTCTGAAATCCAAAATGCTGTTTCCGGCGTGTTCTGTGGCGGATAGGGAAACCGAATTTGTCTGTCCCGCACATCTGCCTGTTGCCGTGCCCTTTGGCAGCGATAGCCAGGGGCTTCATGTTTGCGTTGACCTTGACCTTTTCCCCTGACTCTCCCACACAGGCGGCATCAATCCAGTGGGCCTTGGGGAGTCCGAGGCTGCAACGGTTGAATTTCGTCCTGCCTCCGGTCCCTGTCTCAACCGAAAGTCCTGTGCCCAACAGGGACCTGAAGAGTGCGTTCCTCGTTGCGTTGACAGCCGCAGATTCTTTGAGTGAAGCCTTGATCCCCCGTTTGATCCACTCAAGCCTGGCAGGGTCTTTTTTCAGGAACTCCTCGATAGGGAGGTTGCCCTTCTTCGTGTTGCACCGATTGCAGGCCAGAGTGAGATTTGAGACCTTGTTTGATCCTCCCTTTGAACGAGGGATGACATGCTCGATCTCAAGGGGCGAATCCTTGGCGCCGCAATAGGCGCAATGCCTGCCCCATTTTTCTAAAAGGTACTCGCGGACCTCGTAGCCCATAAGTTCCCCTTGCTGGTACTGGACACCTGATATCTCGGGGTTCTGCATAGCTTGAGTGTCAAACTTGACCCTCTCGACGGACAGGGCCTGAACATTGGACAGCCTGAGAAACCTTCCTACCCACGTCATAGTAGTCTCAACCCTGTGATTGAGGCTTGGCGCAAGCCAGCCTTCCGGCCTTCGCCGATTGTCAAAGCGTGGGGCACGGTATCTGGTCTTCCGGTTGCGCCTTGACCTCCTCAGGGCTCTTCTGGATTCGAGGTCATTCTTGATTTGCTGCCCCCTGTGCCCCAGCTCAGCGGCAAAGACAACCCTGCTGCTCTTCTCGCAGACAAGAGCCAAGCCTGTGACTTTCGATCCCGGATCAACCTTCAGCCTGACGCCCGGGACGGCTACCTCTGGCATTCGTATCTTCAGGATAATCGTGAAAGGATACCTCCTGAGAACAGCCGCTTCCCCTGAGGTGAGGAGCTTTCTCGCCCGCGCGGGGCGACAAGGGGCCAAGGGCCTTCTGTCCTTATCCAGAACGAAAACTCTGTTGAACTTCATAGGTGTTAAACCCTCCTCGCTTTTCAGCGGTAAAGTGTGCCTCGCCCAAGTCTCAGAGGCTTGTCATGCCGTGTCCTTCGCCGCATCCCCAACTACGGCAGCATGAACAGCGGCGGCAGAGCTACAGACTGGCAAGCATCCGTAGGTGCCATGACCCCTGAAACGTAGTCCCCGAAGGACTTGGGCTGGTCATGAATTGGGCTCTACAAGCCCCTGGCTTTAGCCATGGGGTTCATGACCTGGGCAATCGCTATGTCTCCTTTGTCTCCATACGGTCTCTCTTCCCAAGACCCTGGTATGTACTTCTCTTTCATGCTTTTTCTCCTGTTTTGGCCAAGGAGGGCGGGAAATCCCCGCCCCTTCTGGTTGTTATCCTTAACGGCATTGTTCCTCTCGCTCTCCTTTCTTAACCAAATAAGCTGACTTGTACCGGATTGAACTTCACAGGGGCAACGATGTCTGCCGTTTTAGGAACGGCTTTGTGGATATTTACGGCAAGGTCGATGACAGCCTCATCTTCAGTCAACCTCTCTTCCCTTTTCCCTGCGTTGTTCATCTTATTGAGGCGAGAGAACACTTCCAAGGGGTTTTCCGTTTTCAGCTCACCATTGATAACCTTGGCGAGTTCGCCCAAGATACTACCCCCAGCGTCACACATGGTTGAGAGGCCACCTTCTTGGATTTCTCCCTCTACCATGAGCGATACCTCGTTCTTTGTGGCCATGAGGCTCAGGCAGTCCTGCTGTATGGTATTCTGTGTGAAAAAGTAGTAGACGTCGATTTGTTCCCGAGGCTGGTTGATCCTGTACGACCTTCTGGCTGCCTGCCTCAAGACAAATGTGGACCAGCCTGTGTCATAGAAGATGATCACGGGGTATTCCAGAAGGTTAAAGCCCGTTGCGACAAGCTTGGGATGACAGATCAGCGCATCTATGTTGGGCGTTCTACTTGCTATCCAGTCTTTTCTCTTCCCCGTGGCAACAGAGGTGGTCATGACCGTTGATCTAAGGCCTACCTGTTCCAGGAGCCTTGTGAGGCGCGGCTGAAGGTCCCTTTTGTTTGTCTGCGTGGTGAAAATCAGGACTTTTTTGCCTTCTTTTTTGGCCTGCTTGACGATTTCGAGGGTTTTCTGTTCTTTTTCCGTTTCACCGATGGGGATATCGACCTTGGGGACCTCGATCAGGGGGACGAGCAGCCCGTTTTTTGTCTCGTCGCAAATGATCTCCTCATCATGGGTATCGGGATACCGGAGGAGTGCCTGAACAGCGGACGATACCACTTTCGCCTTGTTCTCAGCGCGGCCGATGTGGATTTTGTAGTCAAGAAGCCTGAGATAGCCCGCTTCTGCGACTGGATGCAGTGCGCAGCCAATGGGATGCTCAATGTAGAGGGGCAGATGTTCGGCGAAGTCCGTCAGCCTCACGAAAACAGCGTTGTCTACCAGAAATTTCCCTACGAAAAGGGGAGAAATTCCTGGTCTTTCTTTCAGTCCCTTCCTGTTCCGTTTCTTCCCGATGGAATTTGAGTTGTCGCCGTCCTCCTCTTCATAAGTCTTCTCCAGGACGCCGAACCTCTCGACGAAGGCAGTCTCAGAGGAGTATTCCAGTCTTTCTTCCTTCATCCTCTGAGCGTTTGTCCTGTAAAACAGGTAGAAGAGGTCTGACGATTTGCCACCCATGAGGGTGCCTGTCATGGGCAGGATTCTGGTTTTTGTGCCCAGTTTGCCCAGCACGGCGCCCTGAGCTGAATCCCCTGCTTTCAGCTCGTGGGCCTCGTCAAAGATCGTGAAGTTAAAGAAGCCCGGCATTTTCTTCTGGATGTATTTGGCAAGGGAAGGGGCAGATCGGGCAGACCTGACATACTGAAAGAGGGCGCTTCCACAGGCACTGCAGATAGTTTTTGCCTTGTACATCTGCAGAATGGTGTCGCTGTCAGGCTCAGCGCCACAGGACGGGCAGTGATAAGTACCCGTGAGCCTTTTGCGGTATAGACAAGGCTTCCAAGGGTAATCAGTCTTGATTGCCTCCCGGGAGATCACTACAAAATCAACGTTGCTTTGACGGTGAATAGCCTGAAGGGCTGCCATGTTGCTGATGTTGAGCTTTCTGAGCTTCGGATCAGGAATTATGGCTACCTTTTTGTGGGGGTAGAGATTCAGGATTTCTTCCCGCCATTGGGGAACCAGGTGAGGGGGGCAGACCACGAGCGTCCTTTTCGCCTTCAGGATCTCAGCGGTCCATATCCCCATGTTGGTCTTGCCCACTCCCATCTCCCCGACAAGGAAAGGAGCTCTTTTCCCGTACTTATAGGCGGCGTGGAGGGCCTTGACGACCTCCTTTTGGATGGGGAATGGCTCAACGTTCGATCCAAAGTCCTTCTGATCTTCTCTGGAGTCCGGTGCATATATTGGCGTAAAGGTGTCTTCAATCTTTTTTTCAAGCTGAGGGGCAAAGATCCTCATGAAATCCACGAGGCTCATGGAGGGATCTTCCCCCTCAGCCGGGATGATGGCAATATCTTCTTCGGGAATGGCTACGGCAATGGCGGTCACGGTTCCCCTCCTTGAGTGAATTTTAAGGAAGGGAGACCGGAGAATTGAGACTTTGATGAATGAATCCCCGCTACTCAGAAGGTGAGCACTTTTCCCCTGACGAGCTCGGCGATATTGTCATTGATTTTGTCATTGTCCCACACCGCTTCATAGGCCTTGCAGCCATGCGAATCTATTGGTGTCAACAAATCCATGTCGGTAAGGATCTTTGTCATGTCCCAGCTTTCGTGCATCATGATCGGCTTTTGGGACACGATAGCCTGGAAGGCATCCTTTATGAACGCCTCGTCTTTTCCGATAATAAAGCTCCTCGATGCGTTTGTGCTGAAGAGATCCCGGTTGTAGTAGGTCGCAATTCCTACGTTCTCGATCTTGTGGAAGAGAATCCTGCAATGTGCATCTCCCCTGTAGTAGTGCCGTTCCCTGTCTTCCCTCTGGATCACTATCTGTTTTCCCTGAGAGAGGTTTCCCGCCATGGCCTTTACGAATACTGGCTTGCCGGCAAAGCGGGCGTACACGATAGTATTCTTGTCCGTCCATGCGATCTGCTCAAAGTGGGCGTAAGCCCTTGATTTTCCGAGTGTCATTCCGGGCAGCATGCTACCTCCGTTCGAAGCTTCATGGGCATGACGGCGATCACCACGTCTTCAGAGGCAAAGTAGCCGACAGAGAGAGGGCTTTCCTGGGAGTATCGCCATGTGCCGCCGAGGGTCTCCATCGTCATCTGCACTTTTTCAAGGTGCGCCCGGCCGTAGAAGGCATTGCAGAAGGCTATTCCATTTGGCATGGTCCCGTCTCTGTGGGGTAAAGTGGCTCTACTGAGGGGGAGACGGATATCATCGAGGTCAAGGGCTATCCCATTCTGAGGCGTGAGGAAGAGAGCCTGGAGATCTGAGAAAACCCTCTCGACGGGTCTGTTCAGCTGGGGGATGACCTCACGGGGAAAGCGGATTGCCGCGTTCTTGTTTATGGCATATCCGAATTTTTCGTCAAAATAGAGCTTGATAATGTTCAGATCCTCGAAAAAGAGCGAGAGAAGGCTTGCGGTCGTTGCAGTTTTGATCATGGGTTCCCTCCGTTATCGTTATCGTTTTCGGCATCATAGATGTTGCCTGAAATTTCCATATTTTCAATGAATTGAGATCTGGCGAGATAAGACAGCGAGCCCAGCAGAACAAAGAATTCCTGTGAGCTTTCTATGCTCACAGGTCTTTTTAGGACCGGAGAGACTACGATATCGCCCTCAAAAATCTCTCTGCCGTTTTTATCTCGGAGGTCGGTGTACTGCATGAGCTCCACTTCGGTGGCCTGTACGATTTTATACAGCGGGTATCCCAGCTCCACGGCCTCTATTCGTCCGTCAGCAGCGAAGAAAATTCCGGAAATGGCACAAAATTGTCTGCGCTGCCTTAACCATCCCCGAAATTTGTATTCGCGCATTCGCCCTCCTTATTTTATGTGCGAGATGTTTCCCTTCTGATCCATTATCAGAATGGTGACCACATCCCTTGTAATGGTTCTCACGATTTTATCGTCGTCTTCGTTGGCAAACTCCTCAATGGTTTCCTCGTTTCTGGTGGTCGTTCCTTTTATCAGGAACCTTTCTTTTGTATCGGGGTGGGTTACTACCCCATCAATAGCGCCGGAGGCCAGGACTTGGGCGAGATGGCCACGCCGGAGGGGAAGTATGGGCCTCCTGAGGCCATGCCTCTCAGGAACGAGCTCTTGAATCCGCATAGTGTCGTCCGTGAAGCTATAGCACACCTGTTGAAGGTATTTAGCTGTCAGGGCCGTAGACACTATCTTTATTTCCTCGTACCTCTTTGTGTACGGAATGCGATAAAGCGGCTGGCTGGTCTTTTTGATCGTCTGAAGCTCGTCGCAGACTGCTCCCAAGGCATCTTCTTCGGCTCTCTCGATCTTCGCCTTCTTGACGCCGAAGAGGATTGTCTGCTGAAAAGTCTTATCCACGGTTTTGAAAACCCGGATGTCCTCAAAATACGAAGCGAGGAACGCCGTCGTCTTTCCTTTCAGCTCATATTCGGGGATGAGAAGTATGAGGACCCCCTTTTTGGTCAGGATTCGAGTTGCCTTTTCGATGAATGACTGGTGGAGCTCTTCTTGAGAGTAGTAAGGGGGGTTGAGAAAAACGCAGCCGACTGATCCTGCCTCAATCTGGAGGCTGAAGAAGTCTTCTGTCACTACCAGATCGAGGGATTCCGCAGCGGATTCAGCTCGACTCTCCTCTACTTCGACCCCGAGGCAATATTTGCTTCCGCCTCTGATTTCTTTGGCAACGGTCTTGACTGCGGCTCCAGTTCCGCAGCATGGGTCAAGAAGAACCGCGCCGTAATCACTGGTCAAGTAGCTGGCTATTATCTCGCAGTCGGTCTGGGAGGTCGGATAATACCCCATATTGATGAGGTTGTGGGCGGTTCTGGAAAAGGTAGTTATTGTTTGCATCGGTCCCTCCGGAAGGTGATGATTTTCCCAGGGGAGACCTAAAAATAAACAGGACGGTGCGTTTGCCTGTCACAGATTATCGTCTATGTGCTTTGTCTCTCACAGAATCCTTTTTTTGAGAGACAAGGCAGTCTTAGGAGCTGAATTTGACATCCTCGCCGCCCTAAAGGACAGCGATTCCTACGGCGCTTGGAGATGGCGTTAAGCCAGCGGTCCAGTCGCCTCGGTAGGTTCCTGCTGCTGGCGGCATTACTTCACCGCTCACTTCACAGGCTAACCGGGCGTGTCCCGCCCTTAGTACATTGATCGCGCCGACTACATCGGCGTTTTCTTCAAAGCCGCAATCCACACACTTGAACCGGGCTTGGGTCTGGCGGTTGTCCGCCGACATATGCCCGCAGCACGGGCAAGTGCGGCTTGTGTTCTGGGGCGGCACAGCGATGAGATGCCCGCCGTTCCAGGCCAGCTTGTAGTCCAGTTGGCGGCGGAACTCGCCCCAGCCTTGATCGAGGATGGATTTGTTCAGGCCTGACTTGGCTCGAACATTTTTACCCGGTTTCTCGGTTGTGCCTGCCGCCGACTTGGACATATTCCATACCTGCAAGTCCTCGATGCACACCATCGCGTGGTTTTTGCTGATCGCGGTCGAGACCTTGTGCAGAAAATCGCGGCGGGCGTTGCCGATGCGGGCGTGGACGCGCTGGACGCGGGCTTTCGCCTTCTTCCAATTGTTGCTGAACTTCACTTTGCGGCTCAGCGCCTGCTGGGCCTTGCGCAAAGCGGTTTCGTGCTGTTTGAAGCTGTTGAGCGGCGCGTAGAACGAGCCGTCCGAAAGTGTAGCGAAGCGGACAATCCCCATGTCGATACCAACCGCCCCGCCTTGAGGCGCCAGCTTCTCTACCTCACGTTCCGTCTGGATAGAGACATACCAGCGGCCTGCTGACTGCGAGACAGTGACGTTCTTTACCGTGCCGAGCACCTCCCGGCTGTTACGGTAGCGCAGCCAACCAAGCTTGGGAAGGAAAACGCGGGAATTGGCCTGATCGAGCTTGCACCCCTGGGGAAAGCGGAAGCTATCATGCTGTCCCTTCTTCTTAAAGACAGGAAACTCAGCCCGCTTCTCGAAGAAGTTTTTAAAGGCCCTTTCCAGGTCTTTGAGAGCCTGCTGGAGAACTTGAGAGGGAGCGTCAGAGAGCCAGGTTGTATCGGGCTGTCGTTTCCATTTGGTGAGCTCTTCGCAAAGACCAGCATAGGTCAGCTTTTTCTCTCCCGCCGCATACCGCTCCGTCTGAAACGCCAGCGCCTTGTTGTAGACAAACCGGCACGATCCGGCAAAGCGGCGCATGTCGCGCTGCTGCTGGCCGTTGGGCTGTAGCTCGAATTTGTAGGCTTGCTGGCGTTTCATGACTCCTCCTGTTTGGTGCTGAGAACCCGCCAGGCGGGCTGTATTTGCCAAGGAGAGACCGAAAAATAAAATGCCCATACTGAGGCCCTTGCGCCTTATATCCCCGTCCTGAACGACAGGGCTTTACGGCGCTTTTCGGTAACCATAGAATAGGCTATGGTGACGCCGCCGGGAAGCTCCAGGGCCTCCTGGACAACAGGACCGTCTTCCATTCTTGCGAGCAACTGTTCGATCTTCTTGACCACAGGGGAGTGTCTTTCGCCATGATCCTCCCCGAGGTAGGGATCTGTGAGAGCAGCCAAGGACTCTTCCAGTGCATGATGCAGCACTGATATCTGCTCTGCAGCGGATTTCAATGCCTCCTTATAATTTGAATCAAGGGCAATATTAAGTAATCGTCCGTATATGTTCATCTAACCTCCTTGCGAGGACCGTCAAATGGGATAGCCGTCTTCGTCCAGCCCCACATTGAAATTGCTGATCCAGCCTCTGTTTTTGGCCTCCACGATGTAGTCGGCCAACTCTTCGTTGGTGCATTTTTTTGTGAGGAGTTTTACTGCCCCTTCTTTGCTTATTTCACCTCGGAATTGTTGACCCAAGATAGTTTTAATGGTTTCCATAGTCCTCCCTCTAAATAAGCAGAAATAAGCTACAATATTCTCATGACTACACCAGAGGACCTTACCAGTGATACCCTACCGAGATGATACTCCGGCTCAAACCTTTCCTTTTGTTACAATCGCTCTCATCCTTTTGAATTGTCTTGCTTTTGTCTGGGAGCTTATTACCCCTCTGAGTTGGAAGGAAATCGCTCACCTTTATGGCACGATTCCTCTCAATATTCTGACCTTGACCGGCCAGCAGCCAGTTAGTCCTTTGATGAGCCTGGTTTCTTCTATGTTTCTTCATCAAGGATTTTTGCACCTTGGCGGGAACATGCTCTATCTTTGGATATTTGGCAATAGGATAGAAGACTCACTTGGTCCTGTGAAGTATCTGCTGTTTTACCTTACGGCAGGCATCGCTGCGGCTTTCTGTCACGCTCTGACTGTCCCATCTTCCATTCTCCCCTCTATAGGGGCAAGCGGGGCCATTTCAGGTATTCTTGGGGCCTATGTCCTACTCTATCCTCGCGCGAAGATTCATACCGTCGTCATTATGGGGTTGCTCTGGCAGATAGTTCAGGTCCCGGCTATGGTGGTCATAGGCTTCTGGGCGGTCTTTCAGGTGCTCAGCGGAATAGCGAGCAAGGGGATCCTGAACAGCGGTGGGGTTGCATGGTTTGCCCATATTGGAGGTTTTGCGGCAGGAATGCTTACAATCAGATTGTGGCGTCCGAGAAAGGTCTGAAGGGTGATTAATGCACGGGCGGGACTCGAACCCCCATAAGCAGATCCAAAATCTGCTGTCCTGCCTTTGGACGACCGTGCAACCTCAGTTAAGCCGCGACCAGGTTTTTTTCGGCGATCTTCATTTCTGCGTTTTCCTTCTTGGATGTTTTCGAGGGTGTCAGGCCCGTGCAGGCTTGGCACTTCATGTCTTTCAGCGTCAGGGCCCGGCTTTCGCAGAGGCCCGGGCTTGTGAATGAACAGTGATATTTTTCACAGTAAAAGCCCCTCTCAGGGAGGTCAATTCGATGTTTTGGGGTCATAGATCTCTCCTTGGTAATTTGAGGAATAGCGGATTCGATCAGCTGCAGTGGAGATTGAAACTGACCTGAGCCTCAGATTTGCAGACGAGAAACCTAAAAATTGAGGTTTTAGGATGAGGGGAACAGATCGGTATCCCTATGTTCCGCAGGCTGAGCTTCTGAGAGGCGCTTAAACACCACGCTGCACCCGTCATTCCTTTGAACCTCACGGCCATCTGCACAGACAACAACGTAGTCCACACACCGATGGTTGTGGAGAGTGATAGCTGTCTCCTTCTTCTGGCATTCTGGCCGCCAGTCGCAGGCGCGGCAGATATTCCCCAACCCCTCCCTCATGACATCTGACTTCAGGACAGCATAATACCCCTCGGGGGCTTCGGTCGGATCAATAATGCCACGCTCATGTCGCTTTTTCATCTATTCTCCTTTTTCTCTCCCCTCCCCAGAGGGCGCTGATTGCGTTGTTTGCAGAGTAGGCTCTTGTTGAGGGTTAAAGTATTCTGTTGAAAGGTCACTGTCCAAGGCCCAAGCGGAGGTGAGCAGGGAATCATCAACCCTCCTTCAGCGCGGAGACCTCTTCCTTCAGGTGGAAGAGGAGCGCCTGCTGTTTGTACCCGAAGCCGTCGGCCCGGTGAATGACTTTTAAAATGTCCTTACGGACCTTGTGACGGAGCCCTGAAGGGCTCGCTCCCCTCGGGGAAGTTGCAAGGCGGCTATGTGTCCTGGCCCGTTTCGTGGTTACGTAGCCGGTTGGTTACGGCTCCCCCTGGTCAACCCCGGGCCTGACAGGTTTCCCTACAAGCCCCTTCCTTTAGGGAGGGGTGGTTGACTTCTTACTTCCTTATATCCCTAAGTTTTCTCGGCAGCCAGTACAAATCCAGTTCAACTCCTGCTTCTATGAGTTCTTGGATGTTGATATACCCCAGTTCGGCATCCTCCGGGTCCCCAGTCAGGGTGATGAGGCCAAAAGCCTGATATTGTCGCTCATCGCCTGAGCCGTCCCCCATGTCCTTTTCAGTGAGCCAGGCGTCAACGCTGCCTTGGAAATAGTGGAGGTAGGCGACTGCCTCATGCCCCAGACCGTCCTGTTGGTAGGTATGGGGGCATGGTTCTGATGGTGTCTGCTGCCTTTTCAATAATTTCAGCTATTCCCTCCCTTTCTTCTCCCCTGAGCCCGTCTGTCAGGGCGTTGCGCTCTGATATAGGCATGAAATACTGCAAGATGCCTGTGAGGTCTTGTTTGGCTTGGGATACCCTTGAAGTTGCGAATGTTGTGGTCATATTTTCTCCTTGAGGCTGGTAGTGGTAGTAATTTTTTTCATTTAATACTTTTCCCCCCAAATATATTCACGGTTTGCTTCCCAATAGAACCGTTTGTCCGGAGGTCGTTACCTGATAATGTTCCCCTTTCCTGCCCTGAAGTGTCCTTGCATCTGCAATGATTGCTTGTTGCAGATCCAAAGGACAGCCGCGCCGGATCTCCAGTTCAAGGGTGTCATAGGGTAAAAAGGCGAGTTTTTTGTAATCCGCGTCTTCCTCAACTTCTCGGTCGCAATAGGAAATTCCTGTAGCCATGTGTCCGATGAAGAGGCGAGGCTCTTTAACCTCCGCGACCTTTAGCGGGTTTATCTCCTTGTAATTTGTGATGTATTCTTTGGCCAGTGGGTGATTCTGGAGCATCCATGCGGCTTCTTCCTGTGAATCGCACGGGGGAAGATAAGGGGAGGCACAGTACCCGAAGTCGAACACGTGGAGTACCAGTTTTGATTGTGGATCCCAGGCGAAGCCACATTTAGCGCGGTTGCCATTGTAGCCATCTGGAACTAATCCGGTAGCGAAGATTTTGTTTACTGCCTCTTGAAATGTCATAGGTGGGCCCCCTGGTCAAAGTTTGCCAAGGGGAGACCGGAGAATAGTGGTAGGGGGTGAAGGTATTCCCCCTTGTTTTAGGGATAAGAATTTGTGGTTTTAGGCAGGTCGCGCGTAGCAGTATAGGCACCCGTGTCCACATTGGCGGTATTTCCCGATATCAACGCTCTTCGTACATCCGCAAGTCTTCCGCTGCGAGGTGTCCTTGTCCTGGGAGAAGTCCATGCCCGTGACGGTGCCGTAGTATTCTCCGTCGATGCAGCGGGAGGGCTGAATGAGATCCTTCAGGTGCTCCTGGGCACAGCCATAAAGGGTGATCCCATTGCTGAAAAGGATGTCTCTCACCTCCTGGGCGATTTCTCGCTGTTTTTCCTTGCTCACTTGGGTCTTCGCGCCTTCAGGCCAACGGGTACTCACCTTGCCGTACCAGGTGATGAAAGAAGTAACGCAACGGGTGATCCCGAGGGATGAGGCCCTTCCAGCCAGCTTTTTGACCAGTGCGGGGCTGTGCCTCCCGGGGATGAGGGGATCGAGCCTCCAGTTGACGAGGGCCGGATTGAAGCCTTGCTCAATAAGTTGTTCGCTCAGCCAGAAGACTCTCTCGAAAGGTGGAACGTTTGGCTCCAGATCTGTTCCACCCAGTCCTGTAATAGTGAGCTGCAGGGCTGTCCTTTTAAAGTCTATACCAGAGTCAATGAGATGTACCGGATTTTTCGTCCACAGAACCCAAAAACTATCCTGTGGGTAGTTCTTGTACTTCTTCATGAGCTCATCAAAATGGAACGCTGGCATGTCCTCTCGGCGGGAGGCGGAGATGATGACAGCCATGGCTTATATCTCCTCCTTTGTTTCAAGATATCGCAATGCAACTGCACAGAAATTAGAGGCTATAGCCCACAAGATTGGATCACCCTCGCGGAGCATCTCAAGAAGCTGTACCTTCTCCGCAAGATAAACCTTTGCAAAGCCAGGGTCTCTTTCAACGATGCTGTGCGTGTTGTCGATCAAATCGGCAAGCTTGATTGTTTGTCCTTCAGGTGATGCCTTGGCTGTGTGTTCTTGATCAATAGCCTTCCTCGTCTTACGATTGCCGTCTTCAGGCCGACTCACATCGGTGAGCTCTTCGACCAGCCGTGCCACTTCAGAGCCAAACTTTCGCTCGATGTCAGCCAGAGTGACAGGCGTATCCTCAACCGTATCGTGGAGCCATGCCGCGGCAAGCATTGCTTCTGTGTGTGATGCTGTGCGGACCAGCCTCACAACAGCCTCGGGGTGTGTTATATAGGGGGCTCCGGTGTACTTTCTGCGCTGGTTGATGCTGGAGTGAGCCTCTTCTGCGAAGCGCCTTGCTCTATCAACTATTGATTGACTATCCACTTGCTCCTCCTTTTTTTAGAGCAGCCCTTTTTCCTTCAGGCTGCAAAAACTTCCCTCTCCAGCAATTATATGATCAAGGACAGTGATTCCCAGGAGATCCCCGGCTTCCTTCAGCCTTGTTGTGATGATTATATCTTCCCTGCTGGGCTCGATGCCCCCGCTCGGATGGTTATGGGCAACGATAATGCTTGCTGAGTTGGCCAGAATAGCGCCTTTGAAAACTTCGCGGGGATGGACAAGACAACTGGACAGCGAGCCGATAGCAACAGTTTCAAAACCGACGACATGTTTTGCCGTGTTCAACATGATGCAAACAAAGTGCTCTCTGTCCAATCCGGAAAAATATTCTTCGATGAGCTGGTAGGCTTCCTCGGAGCTGCCGATTTTGTAGTTTTTGCAGTCATTATCTTTAACCATCAT
>JBAZFD010000004.1:0-22204 GCA_041653575.1 Thermodesulfovibrionales bacterium | reverse complement strand
CCAGATGCACAGGAATGCCGCACTCCTCGAAGTAGGACTCCACGCTGAGGATGGGCGGATGGCCGTAGAACCTGCAAAGCGAGTCCTCCTGCACATCAAAGACCTTTGCCCCGGCCTTTGCAGCAGCGAGGAAGGCAGGGAGTGCCAGTCCGTCGGTGATGTGGCGATGATACTGGATCACCAGATCGGGGTACTTCTGCTTGATCGCGTCCACCAGGCTGCCGATGCGGGTGATGCTCCCCACGCCTGCCATGTCCTTGATGCAGAGCAGGATCTCATCGGTCCCCCCGCAGAGCTCCACGATATCCTTTACAACACCGAGGTAGTAATCGTTCGTGGTCCAGTCGGCGGTGGTGAAGGAAATGGCCGGCTGGAAGATCCTGCCCCTCTTCATCACCACCTCGGCCACGGCGCGCATATTCCTCACGTCGTTGAGGAAGGAGAAACAGCGCCAGACATCGATGTCAACGCGGGAGACCACATGCTCTATCACGTTTTTCGGATAGGGCCTGTAGCCCCAGAGGTTCGTCTCCCTGATGAGGGTCTGGAGCAGGCAATTGGGCATGAGCCTCCTGAGAATCTCTGTCTCCTCAAAGGGGCTCTCCTTCCTGTTCATGATCCCCACATGCCACCGGGCTCCACCGTGACACTCTGCGCTGAAGAGCCCCATCTTATCATAGTGGGGCGCAAGGGTCTTGAGATCGGAGATGCGGTGACGGTTCTTGAAGTCAGACTGCCCCGCGTCTCTCATCCCCGTTGATGTAAAACAGACCCCCTCAAGGGACCTGACATTGCTCACAATCTCCCGCGGAGCCATCCCAGGCCGCGCAAAGATGAACTCTCTATTTCCAGTATTATTCTGTGTTCTGTCTTCTGTGTTCTGACTTCTCTTCTCTCTCATCTCTCCTCTCCTACATCCACTTCTGGGTGCCCAGGGCGGATATCTCCGCCACGTACCGGGCCACCTTCAGGGCCTCGTCATCGCTGTCCTTTTCCTTAAACATGGAGATGAGCTCATCCATGTGCTCCTCTATGAACCGCGTTGAGAATTCTCCTGATATGAAAGCGGGGTGCCTGATGATGCTCAGGAGGAGGGGGGCCAGGGTCTTTATTCCCTCCACCCTCAGGTTCCTGCTCAGGGACCTGTCCATGACCCTGATCGCGTCCTCCCTGTCGGCGCCCGCTGTCATAAGGAGCATGAAGAGGGAGTCATAGTACGGCGGGATCTCGCCGCCCTCGTACACGCCCGAGGCCACCCTCACGCCGGGGCCGTGGGGGCTCAGGAGACGGGTGACGGTGCCGAAGGAGGGGCTGAAGGTCTTGGGGTCCTCGGCATTGAGCCTCACCTCAAGGGCCCACCTGTTGGGGTGGATGTCGGACTGTTTGAAGGGGAGCTTCTTGCCCATGGCCACGTCGAGCATAATGCCCACAATGTCCACGCCGGTGATCAGCTCCGTGGTCCCGTGCTCCACCTGGAGCCTCGTGTTCACCTCGAGGAAGTAGAACTTCTTTGTGGCGGAGTCGAAGATGAACTCCACGGTGCCTGCCGAGGTGTAGCAGATCTCCCTCATGAGCCGCACAGCAGTGAAGCAGATCTCGTTCCTCAGGTCATCATCCAGGCTCGGGGAAGGGGCCTCTTCCACCACCTTCTGGTTCCTTCTCTGGATGGTGCACTCCCGCTCGTAGAGATGGATCACGTTGCCGTGCTCATCAGCCACAATCTGGACCTCTATATGCCTGCCCCTCTCTATGTACTTTTCAACAAGGATAGTGTCGTCGCCGAAGGCCTTTTTCGCCTCTGACCGGGCCTGCTCAAAGGCCTGGGCCAGTCCGGCTGCCGACTCCACCTTGATCATCCCCTTTCCGCCGCCTCCGGCTGAGGCCTTGATCATGATGGGGAATTCAACCTGCTCCTCCTGCATCCACTTTCTGATCTCATCCGCTCCGGTGACATTGCTGATGCCGGGTATGGTGGGGACATTGGCCTTCTTTGCCAGGACCTTGGACTGGATCTTGTCTCCCAGGAGGCTGATCACATCAGGGGAAGGACCGATCCAGATGAGGCCCGCATCAATCACCATCTGGGCGAAACGGGCGTTCTCAGCCAGGAACCCCCAGCCGGGATGGATAGCGTCGGAGCCGCTCTGGAGGGCCGCGTTGATCATCCTCTCCATGTTGAGGTAAGACTCTATGGGAGGGGCCTCGCCGATGTGCACGGCGCTGTCAGCCATGAACACATGGTGGGCGAGCCTGTCGGGGGTACTGTAAACAGCTGTAGTGGGGATCTTCCTGTCCCTGCAGGTGTGCATGACCCTGACCGCCGGGACTCCACGGTTGGCAACCAGTATCTTCTGAATCTTTCTTTCCATCATACCCTCGCTGTTGACTTCTTCACGGAAATACCCGGACTGTCATTTACAGGCCTTATGCTGTCATTCCCGCTTGCCGGGAATCCTTTTGAAAATCCCGGAGGGATGCTGGACAAGCCAGCATGACAGCCTGCATTCCCATGAGGCTTTATATGCACTTCATTTTTTAGTATTACTCCGGCAATTGAATGAACACTGTCGTCAACACATCCGGCTGACTCCGACAGTATTGCAGGCCCTGAATGAGCCTGTTTTTTCAACGAAGTCTATACAATACCATAAGATTTAAAAGGTATACAAGCAATATGCCAACCGAATCCCAGGCCAGAAAAAGGGGCTTTTTCTCGGCCCTGTAGGTCAGGCCGATGACCGCGATGGCTGTCATGGCGATTGCCGAGAGGGCTGATATGATATGCCCCTCCCCTACCGATGAAAGGAGGGGGCCATGGGTGAAGAAGAGATCGCCTACGGCGAGGATGAGGATGTTGAAGATGTTGCTGCCGAAGAGGTTTCCCACCGCCAGGTCTACGGCCCCCATCCTGACGGCTGAGATGGAGACGGTGAGCTCGGGGAGTGTGGTGGCGAAGGCGATAAAGATAGTCCCCACAAAGGTCTGGCCGAGCCCTGTTGTCTCAGCGATCCCCTCACCTATCCGGGGAAGAAACACGGCAGCGACCACGACTACCGCTGCATTCAGGCAGTACTTTGTGACCGCCTCCCGTGTGGATATCCGCTCATACCTCAGCTCGGCGGCCACCTCCTTCACATAGGCGACGAGCTGCCTCTTTTCATAGGCATAGAGGAGCCTCATGGCGACGAGATAGAGAGGGATAATCAGGAGGGTATAGGGCCCGATCCATCCTATGGGAGAAGTCATATCCGCCAGAAAGAGGCTGGCTGCAACGATTGCCAGAAGGATGATCCCAAACCCTCCTGAGAGTATGTGACCGTGGTGCGCCTTTGCTGAGAGAGGGACAGGGCGGTGCAAGGAGTCAAGGACGGCCAGGGTGGCCATGTTGAAGACGCAAGCGCCCAGCAGGTCTCCCACTGCGATGTCGGGGACACCGGCAAAGGTGACGGAGCTGATACCTGTGATCAGTTCCGGAAGGGAGGTGACGGAGGCCATGAGGACAACACCGATCCAGCTCCTCCCCATGCCGGTCTTCTCGGCGATGATGTCACCGTACTTCGAGAGCCTGCCCCCGGAATAAACGATGAGGACAGTGCAGATGACAAAGCCTGACCAAAGAAGCACCGGATCCTCCTTTAAACTCATCCTCTGAATATAAAGACCTGATCTCCCTCCGGATTACCTGTGGTATCTCTCCACAAGGAACCTGTCGGACTCCAGGTAATCCACAGCACTGTTGATCTGTTTTCTCGTGCCTATCATCATGATCAGGTCCCCTGCCTTCAGGACAAAATCAGGTGAGGGGTTCTGCTCAACCCTCTCGCCCCTCTGGACAGCAATAATGGTGGCCCCTGCTACAGCCCTGAGGTTCAGGTCCTTGAGGGCATGACCGTGAACAGGCGCCCCTTCCCTGATAAGCCAGGTCTCTGTCTCTATATCCCTGAGGATGTCGCGCCTCTCGGCCAGGTTCCTCCTGGGCAGCTCCGTGCTCCTCAGAACGCTGTAGCTGTTTTTCCTGATCGCCTCCACATGATCCGTTATCACGTTCCTCGGCAGGTGGTAGTGGTGGAGCACGCGGGAGAAGATCTCAACAGAGGTCTCGAACTCCTCGGGGATCACCTCATCCGCGCCAAGGGCAATGAGGTCTTCCACCTCAGCCAGATATCGCGTCCTCACGATGATGTGGATATCCGGCTTTTCCATGCGGGCAGTCTGCGCAATCCTCCGCGTGGCCGCTGCGTCGGATATGGCGATAACGAGCATCCTCGCCTTATCTATACCGAGCCTGTGCAGGATCTCCCTGCTCGTGCCGTCTCCGTAATAAATGGGCTCACCCTTCCCTTTCATCTTCTGAACCGTGTGGGCGTTCATCTCCAGTATCACATAAGGGATTTCAGACTCCCTCAACACCCTCGCCAGGTTCCTCCCGTTCACTCCAAAACCCACGATGATCACATGGTCTGTCTTCCTCACAGCCTTCTCCTTCTCCCCAGCCCCCCCTTTCCTATCAAACCTCCTCAGGAGGGGCATGGAAGAAAGCCTGCTGGAAAGGGCCGGAGAGGCGCCGACAACAAAGGGGGTCATGATCATGGTCAGGACAGAGGCGGAGAGAAACATCTGGTACACATAGTCCGAAAGGAGCCCCGCAGACTTGC
Organism: Thermodesulfovibrionales bacterium; assembly: GCA_041653575.1. Lineage (GTDB taxonomy): Bacteria > Nitrospirota > Thermodesulfovibrionia > Thermodesulfovibrionales > Dissulfurispiraceae > JBAZFD01. The sequence continues at coordinate 17,549 of JBAZFD010000004.1, read as the reverse complement.
CAGCAACAGCGAGGACAAAGGAGAACTCACCAATCTGGGACAGGTAAAGAGCTGACTGGATGGAGACCCTCAGGGAATTCTTCAGGTAAAGGGAGGACACAAAGCCCGTAAAGGTCTTGAGAAGAAGGATGATGAGGACAACGGCGCCCACGGGCAGCAGGTGGGAGACAAGAAACCCCGTATCCATGAGCATCCCCACGGAAATGAAAAAGAGACCGATGAAGCTCTCCTTGAAGGGAAGGATGTCGGAGATTGCCTGAGCAGAGTATTCAGACTCCGAGATGACAATTCCCGCGAGGAATGCGCCAAGGGCAAGGGAGAGTCCCAGCTCAAAGGTGAAATAGGCAGTGCCTGCGCAGAGGAGAATAATGGTAATGACAAAGAGCTCCCTGCTCCTGGTGCTCACCACCTGGTGGAGCATCTGGGGGACGGCCCAGCGGGCGGCAAAGAGCACCGCTCCCACAACAGTGAAGGCCTTCAGCATGGTCAGAACGATCTCACCGGCCCCGCCCCCATTCCCGGCCAGAACAGGGACGAGAAGCACGAAGGGGATGACGCAGAGATCCTGAAAGATGAGGATACCCACGGACATCCTGCCGTGGGGTGAGTTCATCTCCCCCCTGTCGGAGAGGAGCTTCATCACAATGGCGGTGCTGCTCAGGGAGATGAGGAAGCCATCAAAGACCGCTTTGTTCAGGGTCTGCTGAAAAAAGAGATAGCTGAGGGCTGTGACGATGGAGATAGTGAGGGAGACCTGAAGCAATCCGCCACCGAGAACCTGGGACCTGAGCATCATCAGGTTCTTCAGCGAAAACTCCAGCCCTATGGTGAACATAAGCAGTATCACGCCTATCTCAGCCAGGAGCTCAACCTTGTGGACATCCTCTATAAGCCCGGAACCGTGAGGCCCGAGAATCACCCCGGCAATCAGAAAGCCCACAACAGATGGTATCCTGAGCCTCCCCAGGATGAATACCACCAGGGCAGAAACGCCGAAGATAATGACCAGCGATTTCAGAAATTCAAGTTCCATGTGTTACCGCCTTCTCCGCCACAACGCATGAAGGATGCCCCTCCACGTATGTATGAATAATAAGCCCGCCTGGGGATTAACTCTGTGTTTATATTTTCGCATGTTTCTCGCTCTCCTTTTGTTTCACCTTGCCGAGCAGTACTACGAGAGGGCTCGCGACAAAGATAGACGAATAGGTGCCGATAGCTATCCCCATCAGCATGGCAAGTGAAAAATCGTGAAGCACTTCTCCGCCAAAGAGAAACAAGGCGAGAGCGGCCAGGAAAGTAGTGAATGAAGTAATTATAGTACGGGAAAGAACCTCATTCAAACTACGGTTGATGAGACTCTCAATCGTCCCCCCTGCCGCTTTTGTCATATTTTCCCTGATTCTATCAAAAATCACTACCGTATCCGTCAGGGAATATCCTGCGATGGTGAGAAGAGCGCTCAGGATAATAAGATTCATCTCTTTGTCAAGCACATAAAGAATTCCGAGTACCGCGAGAACATCATGGAGCGTTGTAATTGTGGCAGCGACTCCAAATTTAAACTGAAATCGCAAGGCAATGTAAGCCAGAATTCCGAGGGCTGCCCAAAATATTGCCCACATCGCATCTTGTCTCAATTTCGATCCAACCTTCGGTCCAATCTCTGTGGCAGAATCGATAACAGGTTTATTATCAGCAAACCTCTGAGAGAGCACCTTCGTAATTCTCTCCGAAGTGGCTCCGAGTTCTCCTTCTAACTTTTTTCCCCTTATGAGCACTTTATTTTCCGTCGGCAAATCCTGCAGATCAAAGTCCCTAATCCCTTCCTGCTCCAGCGCTACCCGCACCTCTTGAAGAGGGACAGGCTGTGCAAACTTAATCTGGACTGCTGTCCCACCGGCGAAATCCACCCCGAGGTTCGCATTGCCGAGGGCAATCTGGATAATGGCTATGATACCCAGCAGCGACAGCCCGACAGTCACCGCAAAAGCATATTTTTTCTTCCCCATAAAATCAATTTTAGAATTCTTTATAAGCTCTATCATATATTCAATCCTTTCAGTTTTTTTAGCGCAAAATTTCAGTTTGCCGAGTTATGATTACACTCTGTTTGAGCGCACGGAGGAGGTCGAGAGTGTAGCTTTTCAGGCTCTACCCCCTGTGTTCCTCCTTGAAGCCCCAGGCTGTTGCAAAGTTTGCAGGCATTATGCGTGTATCATCCCTTACCCGCAAACAAGGCCTTGAAAAGATACCAGTGAATGTCATAGAAATGTGTAACTATTTCAATGCCTGAACAGCCTGACAATAGCACAACGCAGCATCTTCAAAAGCCTGTCGGCTCTCAGAAGATCACTACGCGGCCACTATAAGTCACACTTTCTTGACTGAATAAAACGGCGGTGAGCTGTCTGAAGAGAAAAGGCAGAATTCGGCAGATTGATTGAGCCCTGACAGATGCAAATAATATTTGAGCTCACTATTCTCCTGAAACTTTGAATCAATCAGGGAAGACAGTGACAAGAATATCTGAGACTTTTTTATAACGGAATGAGCACCGAGAACCGCGTGTTCTTTCTTTGCAAGAGCAATTAAATATTCTGTCTGAGCATGGCTTCTTTGAGCAGCCTTGGAGAGGATCGGACCAGATGGAGAGCCTGTATCAAGACTACTTTGTTCGGGGAACTGAAAAGGGGAAATTGCATAAAATGACAAGCAGGCTATGAGAACCAAGGAAAAAATTATTCTTATTTTTGCCTGCATGTGGCAATATTACAATAAAATTCAGACAAAATGCAAAAATGACAAAGAATTGCTTTTGAAGCATCGTCACTCCATGGAGAGCCCGCTCTCACCAGCAAGTCGGAGGGTTCCTCCCTGCTGAAGCTATTCGATTATTTCCTGTCCCTGACTGACGAAAGAAATTCCCTGGCCCGAACGTCCGCCGATCATTACCGACTCGATGACAGGCTCGTTCACCTCTCTTTCAGCCCTCCACCTGACGATAAAGTTGGCGCCTATCCCGCCGCTGGTGTCGGTCTCTGCGATGAACACGTGGGTCGAGGCCATGGGATTGAGCCGCACAGGCCGCTTCAGATATCTTCTTACCAGCTTCCCACCGGTATCGAAGTAATCAATTGAGACAACAGTGATCGGGCTCCTGAAGTCGGTGTTGCGAATGGAGAGAGTAACGGCGAGCCTGAAAGAATATCCCTGGGGCCCGACAAGAATGTGCGAATAGACAGGAACATAAACGGTCTGCCCCTTTTTCAATCTTGCCTCAGAAAAAGCCTGATCGGCAGTAAAAATTGCGGCACACACAATCAGAGGCAGCAAAACCCTTTTCATCATACAATCCCCTCCTCAGGAGCCTATCATATGTCAAGAATACCACGAAGACAACCAGGCAACGGATTCTCTTCAGTCCTCTTTCTTTACGACAAATTTCAGAAGGAGAGGAGCCAGGAGGGTGGTGAGACCGACGACGAAGACCACGGCTGCGTAGATCAGCTCATCGAAGATACCGCTCCTTCTGCCCACCTCTGCGAAGATCAGGCCCACCTCACCCCTGGGGACCATGGCGATGCCTGTGGTGAGCTTCTCCCTGAAACCGCCCTTTGCCCAGACACCGCTCACCATCTTCGCCAGGACCGCGCCTGCTGTGAGGAGTCCCGCCATCTGCCAGAAGGCCGGGGAAGAGAAGTCTATGACCCTGAGGTTGATTGAAGCTCCCACCATTACGAAAAAGACAGGCACGAAGAGGTCTATCACCGGCTTCATGTTCTCCTCGATCTTTTCGGCCAGGCCGTGGCTGTAATGCTCAAGGGCAGAGCCGAAGGGGAGGAAAAACCTCCTGGCCAGGGCGATCCCTGCTGCAAAGGATCCGAGGATCTCAGGCGCTCCCACCTTGTGGGAGATCACTGCAAGGAGGAGGATGAGAGAGATGATGATCGTAGGGATCATCCCCTTTGTCCTGCCGTTGGAAGCGAGGCGGGAGATAAGGGGGACCATGAGCTTCGTGATCACCGGGGCGATGAGGAGAAAGAGGGAGATGAGCACAAGGACCCGTCCGCTGCTCATGATATCCACGGTTCCCTTCACCGCAAAATCATAGAGCACAGCCAGAAGCACCACACCCACCACGTCATCGAGCACAGCAGCGCCGAGGACCACCTTTGCCATGCGGGTATGCTGCTTCTTCAGGTCCACCAGAACCCTCACCGTGATCCCTATGCTCGTGGCCACGATAGTACCGCCGATGAAAAGGGAGACTATGGGCGAGAGGTGAAGGATATGATGGCCTATCCAGTACCCCGCCAGGGCCGGGACAAAGACACCGGTCAGTGCCACAAGGGTTGACTGCACACCCACCCTCACCAGCTGTCCCACGTCGGTCTCAAGCCCGACCTCAAAGAGGAGAAGGAGTATGCCTATCTCCGCCAGTATGTGAAAGGTGGCATCAGGGGTTACAATCCCCAGGAGGCTGGGGCCGATAACAATGCCTGCAATGACCTCGCCCAGGACAGAGGGAAGCCTGAGCGCAGCAAAGAGTTCGGCAAAGATCTTAGCCGAGACCAGAAGAACCAGCAGCTGCAGGAAAAAATCAGAAACCTCCATTATCCTTCCGAACAAGGAATGCAGACGATCTTTCCGCCCTTTACCCTTGCCCTGTGCTCGGCCACCTTCTCTCCGCAGACAGCGCAGCTTATGCTGGCGTATATCCTTGCCTCTGAAGGGAGCACTGTCTTCAGCCTTGTTATCGTCAGCAACTCCGACTCCGGCGCATCAAGGATCGCCTTCATCTTCCGGGCCTTCCTGCTGTGAACCACTTTGAGGACATCAGCTGACCTGTCGCCTTCAGAGTATCTCCGCCACATCTCCCGATCCTCCTCGGTCTCTTCAGGGGCTGGAAAGTCCACGGAGATCCGGACCGCGTCGCCCGAAGGCCTCTTCAAGAAGGTATAGACCTGCTTGCCGTAGTCCCTGAAAATGAGGTTTCCCTTACCGAAGGTACAGCCTGTCATCACCTGGACCGCATCAACAGAGCAGGAGTCGTTCTCCACAATGGCTACTATTTCCTCATCCTCTGAGATGTTTGCCCTATCCATCTCCCGCAGAGCAGCCTGGGCAACCCTGTAACCTATGGCAAGGCCCGGACAGCTGTGTCCGTGAAAGGCAACGACTTCATCAAAGGTCTTCATTTATCCCCCCTAAATCTTCTGTTCAAACTCAGAGATCATCACCTCATACCCCTCTTCAGCCAAGTCCTTCCCGGTCCTGAGCGCCTCGACCTGGTTCCTGAACTTCCCGATCCTCACACGGAAATATTTCACTCCTTTCTTCTCTGTTTCCATGATGTACACGTTGCTGTACTTCTCCTCCAGCTCCAGCCTGAGCTTCAGGGCCTGCGACTCCTCCCTGAAGGCTGCCACCTGGATCGTCAGCGGCCCCTCCGGCAGTCTGGATTTGTAGACAAGCTCCTTCACATACCGGGCATCGCGGTCCAGGGGTTCCATCACCACCTCTGCCACTCCCTGGCCCAGAAGGCCTATCTCCTTTGCTGCGCCGTAGGAGAGGTCTATGTCGCGGCCAGAGACAAAGGGCCCCCTGTCATTGACGGTGCAGACCACATCCTTGTTGTTTGTCCTGTTTGTCACCTTCAGCCGTGTCCCGAAGGGGTACTCCCTGTGGGCGCAGGTAAGGCCGTACATATCGAACCTCTCGCCTGATGATGTCTGCCGACCATGGAACCCCGGGCCGTACCAGGTGGCCACCCCCTCCCGCATCCCGTCATGCGAGGCGCAGGAGGTGAGGACGACAAGGAGAAACAGCATCAAAACCCAGTGGGACGGAAAGCCGCACCGAATGAACAGGAGGGCTGACTTGAGCGACTTTCGAGATTTCCTGGTCGCAATTCTTAGCGAAGTGGAGCATCCGCAGCCGCAACTGTCTGAGCCCGCAGGGCGAGTTTTGCGGGTGCAGCGTAATGAGCTTAGAACTGTCAGGAAATCTCGTCCCAAGCGAAAGGCAGTCCTCCTGTTCATGGCCCCTGGATCATAGGCCTACAGTATGTATCTGCTGAGGTCTTCATCTTTCACCACATCAGAGAGCCTCTGCCTTACATACTCCCTGTCTATGGAGATCCGCTCGCCCTGCATCTCAGGGGCCTTGAAGGATATCTCCTCAAGGAGCCTTTCCAGCACCGTGTGGAGCCTCCTGGCGCCGATGTTCTCCGTCTTTTCGTTCACCGTCACTGCGATCTGGGAAAGCTCTTCAATGGAATCCCCGGTGAAGGTCAGGAATACCTCCTCAGTCTCCAGAAGGGCAATGTACTGCTTGATCAGGGCATTGTGCGGCTCGGTGAGTATGCGGACGAAATCATCCTTGCCCAGGGGTTCAAGCTCAACCCTGATGGGAAACCTGCCCTGGAGCTCGGGAATAAGATCAGAGGGCTTTGCCATGTGGAAGGCGCCTGCTGCGATGAAGAGGATGTGCTCTGTCCGCACAGGCCCATGTTTTGTTGCCACAGTTGATCCCTCCACAATGGGAAGCAGATCCCTCTGCACACCTTCGCGGGAGACATCAGGCCCCTGCCCCTGTGCCCTGCTGGCCACCTTGTCTATCTCATCAATGAAGACGATGCCAGACTGTTCGGTCCTTTCCACCGCCTCCCTGGTCACCTTCTCCATATCCACGAGCTTGCCTGCCTCCTCCTGGGTGAGCATAACCAGGGCCTCGGGGATCTTCACCTTCTTCCTCTTTGACTTGTCAGGGAGGAAATTCCCCAGCATCTCCTTGAGGTTCATCTCAAGATCCTCCATCCCCATATTGGATACCACACCGAAGGGCACCATCTTTTCCTTCACCTCGACATCAACATAACGGGAGTCGAGCTTGCCTTCCCTCAGCTGGCTCCTCAGCTTCTCCCTCGTCTCCCTGTGATGTTCCTTCTCCTCTTCTTCAGGCGGGAGATCCCTTGAGCTCCTGACAGGCGGAAGGAGAAGATCAAGCACCCTGTCCTCAGCGAGGGCTCTCGCCTTTTCCTGGACCTGCTCCATCTGCTCTGTCTTCACCATGTTCATGGAGATCTCCATGAGGTCCCTGATCATGGACTCCACGTCACGTCCCACGTATCCCACCTCAGTGAACTTCGAGGCCTCAATCTTCAGGAAAGGGGCGTTGGCAAGCCGCGCCAGTCTCCTGGCGATCTCGGTCTTTCCCACTCCCGTGGGGCCGATCATGATGATGTTCTTCGGCAGGACCTCGTCCCGCAGATCCGGCGAGAGCCTCTGCCGCCTCCACCTGTTTCTCAGGGCGATAGCCACCGCCTTCTTCGCCTTGTCCTGACCGATGATGTACCTGTCCAGCTCCTCGACGATCCTCTTTGGGGTGAAGTTATCCATTGAGCTCCTCTATTGAGATGTGCTTGTTGGTGTAGATGCAGATGTCCGAGGCTATATCCATCGCCTTCCTTACGATCTCCAGAGCGGAAAGGTCGGAGTTCTCATAAAGCGCCCTGGCGGCAGCCTGGGCATAGGGGCCTCCTGAACCGATGGCAGCCACGCCGCCTTCAGGCTCGATCACATCCCCTGTGCCTGAGATGATGAAGGAGTGCTCCGCATCGGCTATGATGAGCAGGGCCTCAAGCCTCCTCAGGACCCTGTCGGTCCTCCAGTCCTTGGCCAGCTCCACCGCTGCCCGGGTGATGTTTCCCCTGTAGGACTCCAGTTTCGCCTCGAACTTCTCAAAGAGGGTGAAGGCGTCTGCCGTGGCCCCGGCAAAGCCTGCAAGGACGTTGTCGTTGTACATCCTGCGGATCTTTTTGGCGTTGTGCTTCAGGACGGTGTTTCCCATGGTCACCTGGCCGTCGCTGGCAATGGCTACCTTCCCGTCCTTCCTCACGCAGAGGATCGTTGTAGCATGGAACATGTCTCCCCCTCTATTCTCATTTATTTCAGAAACATGAAGACTTCACCCTCCCCTTCAGAGGATTCTATCCCGCCTTTTCCGGCTTCCCCCTTAAAAAAGGGGGGCAGGGGGTTGTGGCTGTTTTCTTCCTGCCCTGTTACCGCCATCTCTATAAAACGTGACTGAGGGGAATCCACAACCCCCTTGATCCCCCTTTTTTAAGGGGGAATTTCACTCCTTATCCCTTCTTCTCTTCTCCGTCGCCCTCCGCCATGGGATGCGCCTTATCATAGACATCCATGAGGTGCCCGATATCCAGGTGGGTGTACCTCTGGGTGGTGGAGAGGGAGGCGTGGCCCAGAAACTCCTGGATCGCCCTGAGGTCAGCCCCTCCTATGAGGAGATGAGTAGCGAAGGTGTGCCTCAGGGTGTGGGGACCGATCTGGCCCTCTATGCCCATGAACCGCGCATGTTTCACCACGATCCTCCTTATCTGCCTGTCCGTGAGCCTCCCGCCATTCCGGTTCAGGAAAAGGGCAGAGTCATCTTCAGGAGAGGGCTTCTTCCGCCTGAAGAGCTTCCTCTCAATGGCATAGGAGCTGAGGGCCTCGACGGACTTTCTGCCCATGGGAACAAGCCTCTCCTTCTTTCCCTTCCCCCGCACCTTCACGAGCCCTTCCGTCAGGTCCGGATCGGCAAGATCAAGACCGGCGATCTCGCTCACCCTGAGGCCGCTGGCATAGAGGAGCTCAAGGATAGCCCTGTCCCTCACCGGGATGAGACCGATCCCCTCCGGGGTCTCAACCAACTGGAAGGTGTCATCCACAGAGAGGAACCGGGGGAGAGGCCTGCCTGCCCTGGGCGTGGGCACAAGGCGGGCCACATTCACCTTTACGATCCCCTCGCGGTGGAGGTACCGGAAAAAAGACCGGATTGCAGCCAGCCTCCTGGAGACCGTTGTCTTAGACCTGCCTCCCATCATCTGCTCGGAAATGAACCCCCGGACATCGATCATTTCAACCTCATCAGGGGCTGCATTGCAGTAGTCCATGAAATCCTCAAGGTCCTTCCTGTAAGCCCTCAGGGTATGAACAGAGACATCCCGCTCCACCTCAAGATGCCTGAGAAACCTCTCAACCGATTCCCGAAGGCCTGAGTCCGGCCTGTCAGCCATGAAGCCCCTGCAAGCGATCTGTCAAGCATGGGAGTGACTGTTTTCGGCACAATGCACGGGGATCTCTCATGCTTACACCACACCTATCTCTCTAATAAACGTCTCCCATTCTCTCAGGGCGAGTTCAGCTATCCTCTGTCTCTTCACCTTTTTGTCCCTGATCCTCTCTGTTGTCTCCAGGGGGGGCATGAGCCCGAAGTTGATGTTGCTCGGCTGGAACCTCTCAGGGTCGGATTCCGTGATGTGGCTCACCAGGGCGCCGTGGGCTGTGGCCTTTGGTGGATGGAGCGGCTCTCTTCCTGTCATTTTCCTCGCTACATTGATCCCTGCAAGGAAGCCCATGGCAGTAGATTCTATATATCCCTCGACACCGGTGATCTGGCCTGCAAGGTAGATATTCTCCCGCTCTTTCAGGGTGAGATCCTTCGTGAGATGACGGGGTGAGTTGATGAAGGTGTTCCTGTGAATGCTCCCGTAACGGAGGAACTCGGCACCCTCAAGTCCGGGAATCATGGTGAAAACCTTCTTCTGCTCGGGCCACCTGAGCCGCGTCTGGAACCCCACCATGTTGTAGGCTGTTTTCTCCCTGTTTTCAGGCCTCAGCTGGACCACCGCATAGGGTGTCTTCCCGGTACGGGGATCAGGAAGACCGACCGGCTTCAGGGGGCCGAACCTGAGGGTGTCTACCCCCCTCTCGGCCATCACCTCCACAGGCATACAGCCCTCAAAGACCTTGAGGTCCTCGAACTCCCGGGCTGCCACAGTGTCCGCCTCCCTCAGGCTGTCATAAAAGGCTGCGTACTCATCTGCGCTCATGGGGCAGTTCACATAGTCATCACCGCCCTTGCCGTACCGGGACATGAGGTATACCTTCTCTGAATCTATGCTCTCGGCGCTGATAATGGGAGCAATGGCGTCATAAAAATAGAGGTGCCCTCCGCCTATGACAGAGCCGATAGCCTCGGCCATGGGGCCTGATGTGAGGGGGCCTGTGGCAATAACAGCAATCCTATCAGGCAGAATAGTGATCTCCTCTCTAATAACCCTGATGCGGGGATGTCCCTCAATCGCCTTCTGAATATATAAAGCGAAGAGATCCCTGTCCACAGCAAAGGCTGAGCCTGCGGAAACCTCAGATGCTGCGGCTGCCTCCATGATCAGCGATCCGGCCATCTCCATCTCTTTCTTCAGCAGACCGGGGCCTGTAGCAAGCTCCCTGGACCTCAGTGAGTTGGAGCAGACCAGCTCAGCCAGGAGAGGAGTTTTATGGGCCTCCGTTGTCTTTGCAGGCCTCATCTCATAGAGGAGAACATCCACACCCTGCTTAGCCGCCTGCCACGCGGCCTCGCATCCGGCAAGCCCTCCTCCGACAATAATCAATTCTTTCACCGATGCACCTTCTTTCTTTTGTCAGCAATGATTGACGCACTCGCAAAAAGTCCGAAGTTGTCACCCTGAGCCTGTCGAAGGGTAATCTAAACAGTTGATTTGTCTTTATGGTTCGACAAGCTCACCATGACATTTCAACCGTTTTCAGACTTTCTGCGAGTGTATCAATGATTGACAGGTATTATTTCGTACTGTTTAAATAATACCCTATGATCAACAAAACAGAAAAGATATGGATGGATGGCCGGTTTGTCAACTGGGACGAGGCTCAGGTGCATGTCCTTACCCACACCCTTCACTACGGTCTCGGCGCCTTTGAAGGGATCAGATGCTACAACACCCCCAAGGGCCCTGCCATATTCAGGCTTGATGAGCATGTAAAGAGGCTTTTCCAGTCCGCCCGCATCTTCCTCCTGGAGATCCCCTTCACCGCGGAAGAGATAAGGCAGGCTATCATAGACACGGTTAAGGTGAACGGCCTGAAGGAGTGTTACATCCGGCCCCTCGTCTACATCGGCACCGGCGCTATGGGGCTCTATCCCGAGGGAAATCCGATCAGGGTGGCCATTGCTGCATGGCCCTGGGGTGCCTATCTCGGAGAAGAAGCCCTGGAGAAGGGGATAAAGGTCAAGGTCTCCTCCTTCATCAGAAGCCACGTGAACTCCAATATGTCCCGCGGCAAGGTCTGCGGACATTATGTGAGCTCACAGCTGGCAAAGAAAGAGGCGGTATTCTGCGGCTTCGACGAGGCACTCCTCCTCGACACAGAGGGGTACGTGGCTGAGGGGAGCGGGGAAAACATCTTCATCGTGAGAGAAGGCGTCATAAAGACCACACCGCTGACCTCCATTCTTGAAGGGATAACCAGGGACAGCATCATCGCCATTGCCTATGACCTGGGGGTGGTGACCCAGACAGAGAGGTTCACCCGCGATGAGATCTATGTCTCTGACGAGGCTTTCTTCACCGGCACTGCCGCTGAGATCACCCCTATCAGGGAGCTGGACGGCAGGCAAATCGGGCATGGGAAGAGGGGAAGAGTCACCGAAAGGATCCAGGCAACCTACTTCGACATAGTCATGGGAAAGGACTCTCGGTATGACTCCTGGCTCACTTACGTGCAGTAAAAAACAATCAGCCTGAAAAAAAATACAAAAAAAAGGGGGATGGAAAACCATCCCCCTTTTTCGTAATAAAAAGACTTATTTCAGTCCGAGCTCTGCTGCTGCTGCGTCAACCACATCCTTCTTGGCGAAAGCCTTCATCATGGCGTTCCTGCCAGCGGCAGCCTCTGATCCCTTAAGGAGCTCATCTGCTGACTTGTACTTCTTCAGGATGTCAGCCTTGGAGATTGCGGGCTTGCCTGCATCAGTGTGGCAGCCTTTGCACTTGTCCCACCCTGCTGCCATGGAAAGAGATGCAACACCAAACACCATCACTGCTGTCATTGCGAGAACCTTCTTCATTCGATCCACCTCACTACTTAGTTTTAATGAGTAAAACTCATTAGGCTATATCAACTGCAACTCACATGCCATATCAGCAAATCAAGGAGATAAGAAAAGGTGCCTCTTGGTGACTCCTCATTTGGGGAATTCCTTTCCCTTTCAGGAATCTTGAGTCATTGGCGAATACATTACCCTATCTTGATTGCTTTTTTCAACCCTGGAGTTTCTTCTTCAGAAGCTCGTTCACCATGCCGGGATTCGCCTTGCCCTTTGTGGCCTTCATCACCTGACCCACAAAGAATCCCATGAGCTTTTCATCTCCGCCCCTGAACCTCTCAGTCTCAGAGGGGTTGGCCGCGATCACCTCGTCAATCGCCGTCTCCAGGGCTCCTGTGTCGGATATCTGGACGAGCCCCTTCTCCTTCACGATCACCGAGGCGTCCTTCCCTGACCTGTACATCTCCTCGAAAACGGTCTTGGCGATCTTGCCGCTGATGGTACCGCTGTCCATGAGCTTAAGCATGTCCGCAAGCAGACCAGGCTTCACCAGACAGTCCTCAATGGATCTGTTTTCCTCGTTGAGGAGCCTCATGAGCTCTCCCATCATCCAGTTGGAGACCGCCTTGGGCTGTCCGCCCGCCTTCACCGCCTCTTCGTACCAGTCTGCTGTGGACCTCTCAGAGGTGAGGAGGTCCGCGTCGTACTCGGGGAGGCCGTAATCGGAGATGAACCTGTGCCTCTTGTCGTCGGGCAGCTCAGGCAGGGAGGACCTGATCTCATCGATCCATTCCTTCGGCGTTACAATGGGCACAAGGTCAGGCTCGGGGAAGTACCGGTAGTCGTGGGCCTCTTCCTTTGACCTCATGGACTGGGTGACATTGGCAGCAGAGTCCCAGAGCCTCGTCTCCTGGATGACCCTGCCGCCCTCTTCCGTGACCTTGATCTGCCTCTTGATCTCGTACTCCAGGGCCTTTTCAACGAACCTGAAGGAGTTGATGTTCTTCAGCTCAGTCCTTGTTCCGAACTCCTTCTGGCCCACGGGCCTGATGGAGACGTTGGCGTCGCACCTGAGGGAGCCCTGATCCATGTTGCCGTCGCAGACGCCGAGGTACCTGAGGATGGTCCTCAGCTTCTTCATGTAGGCGGCAGCCTCCTGGGGGGACCTCAGGTCCGGCTCTGAGACGATCTCCATGAGGGGAACGCCTGTCCTGTTGAGGTCCACGAAGCTGTAGCTCCCAGATCCTTCATGGATGTTCTTTCCGGCGTCCTCTTCCATATGGATGCGGGTGATCCCGATTGTTTTCGTCTCGCCGTCCACGACGATCTCGATGGAGCCGTGCTCGCAGATCGGGAGCTCGTACTGGCTCACCTGGTACCCCTTGGGCAGATCGGGGTAAAAGTAGTTCTTCCTGGCGAACCTGCTGTAGGGGGAGATGGTGCAGTTCGTAGCGATGCCGGTCCTGATGGCGAACTCCACAGCCTTCCTGTTCAGGACAGGGAGCACCCCCGGCATCCCGATACAGACAGGGCAGGTCTGGCTGTTTGGGCCTGAACCGAACTTGGTGGAGCAGCCGCAGAATATCTTTGTATCAGTCGCCATCTGGGCATGGACCTCAAGCCCGATGACCACCTCGTATTTACCGGATGTTGTACTCATAATGATGCCCTCCTTACGTGCCAGTCCGTGCTCTGCTCATAGGCATAGGCAACCCTCAGGATCGTCTCCTCGTCGAAGTGTTTCCCCATGACCTGGAGACCGATGGGAAGACCGTTGCTCGTGAGGCCGCAGGGCAGGGAGATGGCCGGTATGCCCGCCAGGTTCACCGATATGGTGAAGATGTCCGAGAGGTACATCTGGAGAGGGTCCGTGGTCTTCTCGCCCATCTTAAATGCAGGGCTGGGGGATGTGGGAGTGACGATCACGTCCACCTTTTCGAAGGCATTGTCGAAGTCCCTCTTGATGAGGGTCCTCGCCTGCTGGCCCTTCTTGTAGTAGGCGTCGTAGTACCCGGCAGAGAGGGCATAGGTGCCCAGCATGATCCTCCTCTTCACCTCAGGTCCGAAGCCCTGGGCGCGGGTGTTCATGTACATCTCCATGAGGTCCTTGCCCTCTGCCCTGAAGCCGTACTTCACGCCGTCGTACCGGGCGAGGTTTGATGATGCCTCTGATGTGGCGAGGATGTAGTAGGTGGCGGTGGCGTAACCTGTGTGCGGGAGGGAGACCTCCTCTATCACAGCGCCAAGGGATTCAAGCTTCTTTATGGCCGTGCGGACAGATGCATCGACCTCTTTATCCATGCCCTCAACGAAGTATTCTTTGGGGATGCCGATCCTGAGCCCCTTGATCTCCTGCCCCAGGGCCTTTGCATAGTCAGGAACCTCAACGGGCGCTGAAGTAGAGTCCATGGGATCGTGCCCTGCCATGGCACTGAGCATGATGGCAGAGTCCGTCACGTCCTTGGTAAGAGGGCCGATCTGGTCAAGGGATGAGGCGAAGGCCACGAGCCCGAACCGCGATACCCTGCCGTAGGTGGGCTTGAGTCCCACAACACCGCAGAGAGAGGCAGGCTGCCTGATGGAACCACCTGTGTCAGAGCCAACTGCTGCGATGCACTCGTCAGCGGCAACCGCGGCTGCAGAGCCTCCGCTGCTTCCTCCGGGAACCCTCTCAAGGTCCCAGGGGTTGCTGGTGGTGTGGAAGCCGGAGTTCTCTGTTGATGAGCCCATGGCGAACTCGTCCATGTTCGCCTTGCCGACAATCATGTATCCCTGCTCAGTAAGCCTCGTGGTGACGGTGCTCTCATAGGGCGGGACAAAACCCTTGAGGATCTTCGAGGCGCAGGTGGTCTCTATCCCCTTTGTGCAGAGGTTGTCCTTTATAGCCACCGGAATGCCGGTGAGAAGGGAGGCCCTGTTCTCAATGATCGCCTCCTCCGCCTGATGGGCCATCTCATAGGCCTTCTCTTTTGTGAGGGTAATATAGGCGTTGACCTTTCCCTCTACGTCGCCGATACGCTTGTATATGTCGTCCAGGATCTCCTGGGGTCTCACCTCTCTGTTGTCCAGAAGCCGTCTCAGTTCTGCGATGGTGAGCTGATGAAGGTTCACGATAAGCCTCCTCTGATTGTTTCTTAGGGCGGATGCGGGTGAAAAGCAGACCTTGAATTCTATCACTCTGATATAATATTTGCAACCCGAAAAAGGGGAAATACCGCTCAAAACAAGGAGATTTTTCTGAACATACAGATCACATCAGAAGAAGCCGCAACACGGCTGGACATCATCGTATCGGACAAGACAGGGACAACCAGGTCACAGGTGCAGAAGCTCATCAAAGACGGCCATGTCCTCGTCAACGAAAAGGAAGAGGGACCGGGATACAAGGTGAGGGAAAACGACAGCATCACCATCCGGATGCCTGAAGAGGCGGAAGAACGCATCATCGCCGAGAATATCCCCCTCAACATCCTCTATAAGGACGACTACCTCGTGGTGGTGGACAAACCGGCGGGCCTTGTTGTCTATCCGGCAGCGGGCCACAGTGAAGGGACGCTCATGAACGCCCTCCTCCACCACTGCGGCAAGATGGCGACCATAGGAGGCCCGCTCCGTCCCGGCGTTGTCCACAGACTGGACAGGGACACCTCGGGCGTCATGGTAGTGGCGCTGGCTGACGAAGCCTACTACGACCTCATAGACCAGTTCAGGCTGAGGAGCATCAACAGGAAATACCTCGCCCTCATCAACGGCAACCTGAAGGAAGATGCAGGAGAGATAGACCTCCAGATCGGCAGGTCCACCTCTGACAGAAAGAAGATGACCACAAAGACCAAGTCAGGCAAACAGGCCCTCACGAACTGGAAGGTCATCGAGCGGTTCGGCCCCGCCACCCTCATCGAGGCAAAACTCGGTACAGGCAGGACCCACCAGATAAGGGTCCACCTCTCAGCCATAGGCCACTCCGTTCTGGGAGACAGGAGCTACGGAAGGAAGATAGCCCTGGACCTGGGCAGGCGAAAGCTCTCATTCCCCCGCCAGATGCTCCACGCCGAAACCCTGGGCTTCATCCACCCCATCACAAAGGAGTATATGGAGTTCTCAACGCCGGTACCTGAAGATATGGAGAAGTGCATCAGGGAGCTGAGGGAGGCGCAGGCGTAACCCCTTCTAAAGCAGGGAACTATACAAATATGACCCGCGAAGAAAAAATATCGCATTTGATTGCCGCCATACCTGAGCTGAGCGACTACCGGCTTGCGCTTCTTCAGAGCATGGTACGGGTATTCGTTCAGCCCTGGACAGTCCACAGACTACCTAATTCAGATATCATTTCCGAATCTGCTCTTGCAGATTTTGGAGATGTATTGAGAATTCATCACTGCTTTTCACGAGAACCCTTTTCCAAGGATAAATTTGAATTTGCCTTGGAAGCTGTTCTCAGAGCATCAGGGGTGGAGGCAGAGTTGGCGCCTCGGGGCAGGCGGGGCTATGACATTAAAGTTGTCGGACGCAATGTATCACTCAAAACCGAAGCGGCAAAGGCTATTCGTGTTGATATGATTCATATATCAAAATTTATGGAGCTTGGTGGCGGCCATTGGGGAGATGATCCAAATGATCTGATTGGTCTTCGTCAACAGTTTCTGGACAACCTTGCGGGTATTGACCGCATTTTTGTACTGCGAGCGTTGAAGAAAGGAGAACCTGACTATCTCTATGAACTCATTGAGATACCAAAAGATCTCTTGGAAAGAGCTTCAGAAGGCCGTTTTGAGATGAGAATGGAAAGTCGCCAGTATCCCAAGCCGGGATATTGTTTTATTGAGCACGAAGGAAATAAACTTTTCAGCCTCTATTTCGACGGAGGCGGAGAGCGGAAATTACAAATTAAAAGCTTAGGAAAGGAGTTATGTAAGGTTCATGCCTCCTGGAGGTTTGACTCCCCTCAGCAAAATCAGGAGTGAGCTCCGGTGTAACCGTCATCAGGCGTTGTTTTGCGATCTCAATATAGTCGGATTTCAGTTCAACCCCGACACATCTGCGCCCAGTCTCAATGGCCACCACCCCTACGGTGCCGCTGCCGAAGAAAGGATCAAGCACCAGCCCGTCTTTCGGTGAGCCTGCTAGGATGCAGGGACGAACCAGCGCTCTCGGAAAGACGGCGAAGTGGGCTTCTTTACAAGGCTCTGTATTGATCTGCCAGACGGTCCGCTTGTTTTTAAGGGACTTGCCATCAGCTGTCGGTTCTTTGATTGACTCCTGATCGAAATAGTAATTTTCGCTTTTTGAAAGCATGAAAATATATTCATGCGACACAGTCACCCTGTCTTTGACCGATTCAGGCTGGCAGTTTGGCTTGTACCAGATAATGTCTGAGCGCAAATACCAGCCATCGAGCTGAAGCGCCAGGGCCAGCATCCATGCAACACCAATCAGGTCTTTGGGTTTGAGTCCTTCCGGGGTGTCGGGACGATAGGACATCGCTCGCCCCATGTTTTTTGCATCCGATTGACGCCAGGTTCTTCCGCCTGAAGTGTATGTGTTGCCGATGTTAAGCCAGAGCGTACCATCGGGCCTTAGTACTCGCCTGACCTCGCGAAAAACCTTGACTATGTGAGTGATATACTCAT
>JBAZFD010000003.1:0-23150 GCA_041653575.1 Thermodesulfovibrionales bacterium | reverse complement strand
ACGCCAAAATCCTTCAGGGCAAGGAGATGTCCTTCAACAACTACCTGGACACCCATTCAGCCCTTTCCCTCGCCCTTGAATTCGGGCAGAAGGCCTGCGCCATCATCAAGCACAACAGCCCCTGCGGCGCTGCTGTGGCCGATTCGGCAGCAGATGCCTACAGGAAGGCCCTGAAGACCGACCACCTCTCCGCCTTCGGCGGCGTGGTGGCCTTCAATACCGAGGTGGACGGAGAAACAGCAGGGGAGATGGTGAAGCTCTTCCTTGAGGTGGTCATTGCCCCTTCCTTCACGCAGGAGGCACGGGAGATCATGGCTGCCAAGCCCAATGTGAGGCTCCTTGAGCTCCCTGTTGCAGACCGCAGGCTCTCAGGCTGGGACATGAAGAGGATAGCAGGCGGGCTCCTCCTCCAGGGATGGGACTACTCAGCCGAGGATATCATCTCCCTGAAAGCGGTGACAAAGAGGCAGCCCACAGCCGAGGAGCTGGCAGGTATGGCCTTTGCGTGGAAGGTCTGCAAACACGTGAAATCAAACGCCATTGTCTACGCCCTCAAGGACAGGACCGTTGGCCTGGGAATCGGCCAGACCAGCAGGGTCTTCTCCACCAGGAGCGGCGCAAACAACGCAGTTGAGCCGATCAGGGGCTCTGTTGTCGCCTCGGACGGCTTTTTCCCCTTCAGGGACGGCATTGATGTGCTTCATGAGATGGGCGTCACTGCCGTGGTGCAGCCCGGCGGCTCCATGAAGGACGAGGAGGTCATCAAAGCGGCTGATGAGTATGATATGGCTATGATTATCACAGGGATACGCCACTTCCGTCACTGATGAGATCTTTCCGGGAGATAAAGCTCCACTACGACTTCACCCCTGAGGATGAAAGGAGGCTTGCCTCCCTTCAGGGGCTTATGGCCGAAGGGAAGGATGAGGTGATGGATGACCTCCATGCCTGGATGCTCCAGCTGAAAGACTCCTCCGCCTTTTTCTCTGAAGAGACGAGGCGGAGGCATGTCTTCAGTTCCCAGGGGGCCTGGTTCACGGAGCTCTTCTCCGGGAGATACGACAGCCGGTACTATGAGCGGCTGATACGGATCGGCCATACCCATGTGAAGACCCAGGTTGATGCCCATTACATGAACACAGCCGTGAATATCGTGAGAAATGCCTGCATCAGGATCATCAGCGGGACCATTGAGGACAGCGCAGAGAGGACTGAGTCTCTCATCTCCCTGGAGAAGATCCTGGATATCAACCTGGACATCATCACCTCCTCCTATATTGAAGAGGAGCTGAGGTCCTTTTCCCCTGATTACCGGCTGAGGAACGCCCTCATCACCTTCTCCGAAGGATTTTCCAAGACCATGAACCTCATCCTTGTGCTGGCGCTCATTGGATTATCCCTCGGTGTGGTGGGGCTCTTCATCTTCGACATCTGGAGGCTCTTTGATGGGAACCTTGAGCAGGGGATCATCTCCTCCCTGGGCTCCATGCTCATGCTCTGGGTGATGATAGAGCTCATGAGCACAGAGATCTCCCACCTGAAGGGGGGAAAGTTTCACATCAGCGTCTTTGTGGGGGTAGCCCTGGTGACGATCATCAGGGAGACCATGATAGCTACCCTGAAGCACGAGAGACCTGATATCATATACTACTTAATAGCAGCAATATTCGTTATAGGGCTGGTCTACTGGCTTGTGAAGAAAACGGAGGAAAAGGGACAATGAAGGTATTGGTGATCGGAGGCGGAGGAAGGGAACATGCCATTGTATGGAAGCTCTCCCAGTCCCGCCATGTGGATAAGATCTATTGCGCTCCCGGCAACGCGGGGATATCGGAGCTTGCCGAGTGCATTGATGTGGATCAGACGGATTTCAGCGGGCTCCTGGACCTGGTGAGATATGAATGGATAGACCTCACCATCGTGGGGCCTGAAGACCCCCTTTCACGGGGGATCGTGGATGTCTTTGAGAAGGACGGCAGGAGGATCCTCGGGCCTGCAAAGGCTGCGGCACAGCTGGAGTCCAGCAAGGTCTTCTCCAAGGAGTTCATGAGGAGGCACCGCATACCCACTGCTGAGTATAAGGTCTTCACCTCCTATATCCATGCTGAGGACTATGTGAGGATGAAGGGCGCGCCCATTGTGATCAAGGCAGACGGCCTTGCAGCAGGGAAGGGCGTCATTGTAGCCTCCACCGGGGACGAGGCGCTTGATGCCCTGAGGCTCATCATGAAGGACAGGGCCTTCGGCGATGCCGGAAACAGGGTGATTGTGGAGGACTGTCTCAGGGGAGAAGAGGCCTCATTTATGGTTTTCACCGACGGCAAGACCATTGTCCCCATGGTGAGCACCCAGGACCACAAGAGGGTTTCCGACGGGGACAAGGGACCGAACACCGGCGGGATGGGGGCGTACAGCCCTGCCCCCATAGTGACCCCTGAGCTGGAGGCATTGGTGATGGAGAAGGTCATGAGGCCTACCATCAACGGCCTCAAGGCAGAGGGTATCACCTACAAAGGGGTGCTCTATGCCGGACTGATGATTGAAAACGGCGAGCCCCAGGTCCTGGAGTTCAACTGCCGGCTCGGTGACCCTGAGACACAGCCTATTCTTTCACGTCTGGATACGGACCTCATGGAGATCGCCATGGCCATAACAGACGAGAAGCTCGACGAGGTGGATATCCGGTGGAAGGAGGATGCTTCTGTCTGTGTCGTCCTTGCCTCAGGCGGATATCCCGGCCCCTACGAGAAGGGCAGGGTGATCAGCGGACTTGAGGATGTGAAAGGCATGGAAGAGGTTGAGGTCTTTCATGCAGGCACAATCTTTAACGACAACAATGATGTTATCACCAGCGGCGGAAGGGTTTTAGGCGTCACCGCCCTCGGTCCTGATATCCGCACTGCCAAGCAGCGGGCATACGAGGCTGTCTCTCAGGTCAGCTTCGAGGGTATGCATTACAGAACGGATATTGCAGACAGGGCGTTGAACAGGAAAGTAGAGCAGTAGATCAGGAGCACTGCAGGGCAGCAGCTCCTGAAGGGAAAGATGAACTTCTCTTTTAAACTGTTGCTCTGCCGCTCTGACTTGAGGAGATTCCATGAAGGTGCACTTGGACTGTTTTCCCTGTTTCCTGAAGCAGACAATCATTGCTGCGAGGCTGGGGACCCGTGATGCCGCGCTCCAGGCTGAGCTGCTCAAGGGGGTCATGGATGAGGTGAAGGCCACGGATATCAGCCGTCCTCCGGCATATTCCAGCACCTTCCTGCACAGGCGCATCAGGGAGATCCTGGGGAAGGACCCTTTCAGGGAGATCAAGTCGGAATACAACCAGTTGGCCCTCGGCCTCTACCCGGAGCTCAGGAAGATGGTCAGGGAGAGCTCCGATCCCCTCTGGACAGCAGCCCGTCTGGCCATTGCAGGGAATGTCATAGACTTCGGGATCTTCACATCTGTGGATATCACCGGGACGATTGACAGGGCACTGAAAAACTCCATCACCATGGATGACTACGCCTCCTTCAGGGATGCTGTGGAGGAGGCGGATGAGATCCTCTACCTCCTGGATAATGCAGGGGAGATTGTCTTTGACAGGCTTCTCATAGAGCTCCTTGTTGAGAAGGGGAAGAGGGTGAAAGCTGTGGTGAAGGGCCAGCCGGTGCTCAATGACTCTACCTGGGATGATGCCGGCGAGGCAGGGCTGGTTGATGTCTGTCCTGTTATCGACAACGGATCCGACTGTATCGGCACAATCCTTGAGCTGACACCCCCGGAGTTCGTCAGGGAGTTTGAAAGCTCTTCCTTTATTATCAGCAAGGGACAGGGAAACTTTGAGACACTCTGTGACTATTCAGCGCCTGATCCGGCGTCGGAGCTGAGGATCTTTTTCCTTCTCCAGGCAAAGTGCGACGTTGTCGCGGCAGAGCTGGGTGTCTCCAGGGGTTCCATGCTCCTGGCCGAGGCCGGACCGGGCCGGTGGCAGGCAGGTCAGTAATCTTGATTTTTCCAAAGGCATTTCATTAAGATACCATCTATTCTTTCCAAGGAGGACACTGTGGAAGCCCCTACGTTTTTGCACATGATCTTGCCTGATATCCCCCCCTATGTCTCCTATTCATGGCTTGCTATGGGTGTCCTTATCGGATCTGCCCTGGGGGTGAGAAAGAGGCTGAGCCTCGTCCCTTCCGGACTCCAGAATGTCATGGAGGTCTTTGCGGATTTTTTTCTCTCCTCCTCACGGGCCAATATAGGCCATCACTGGGGCGACAAGTTCTACCCCCTTTTAGGCACAATATTTCTCTATATCCTTGTCTGCAACCTCTTCGGACTGATACCGGGGTTTGAATCACCTACGAGTAATATCAATACAACAGCGTCCATAGCCCTCCCGGTCTTTTTCATCTATCAGTTTTACGGGATCAAGGTCCACGGCTTCAAGTATGTGAAGCATTTCCTGGGGCCTATCAGGTCCGTCTATGCGATCCCCTTTATGATATTTATGTTTTTCCTTGAGGTGATAGGCCATTTTGTCAGACCCATTACCCTTTCTGTCAGGCTTTTCGGGAACATGATGGCAAAGCACCTGCTCCTGCTCATCCTCGGTGTTCTTGCCCCGGCAGTCATTCCCGTTGTCATCCTGGGTCTCGGGACCCTCATAAGTTTCATTCAGGCTTACGTCTTTATGCTCCTGGCCACCCTGTATCTTGCAGGCGCGGTTGAGGAGGCTCACTAAATCTTGCAGGAAAGGAGGATATTAGGAATGAAAAGGCTTCTCGCAGTAACATTACTCACACTCCTGGCTGTGGCTCTCTTTGCCCCTTTTGCTTTTGCTGAAGAGGCTGCCGCTGTCGCAGGGGCGGACGATGCAAAGCTTGCCTATTACGGCATGGCTACACTTGGATGCGCTATCGGCATCGGCCTTGCAGCCCTCGGCACCGGTATCGGAATGGGACACGGTCTGAGAGGCGCAACTGAAGGCGTCGCAAGGAATCCCGGAGTGTCCGGAAAGATCATGACAACCCTGATTATCGGTCTCGCCATGATTGAGTCTCTGGCAATTTATGCCCTCGTTGTCGTGCTTATTACCTTCTTTGCTAATCCTTTTGTCAAATAATTTCCTACCGAAGGATGGGCCCCCGGGAGGGGGCCATCCTTCAATCCTTCCTTAAAACCTTCCTTAAAAAGCTTTCAGCCGTCAACAGTACCAGCTACGAGATTTTCTCCCTGTAGAAGGATGACTTGTACCGGTCAGGCTGAAAGGGCTTGAGCCTGATCACTTCGCAGCGGGGGAAGATCCGGGAGATCTCATCTTCAGAGACCCGCTGGTCATACCCCAGGGCCATGATATCAGGTTGCAGCTCAGTGAGGATGAGAAAGATGTTGGTATTGGGGTTGCCGAGGATAACGCGGTCAGGTATCCCGCTCTCCTCAACATTCCCTTTTCTCGTCTCCTCGTTGTGAGAGGGCAGGAATCCCTTGATCCGCATAACCGTCTCGTCACGGGCTACAATGACAATGAGCTCCTCCCCCAGCGCTCGTGCCTCTTTGAGAAAGTGGACATGGCCGGGGTGAAAGTGGTCAAATGTGCCTGCGCAGACGACCCGTTTCCCCATGGTTTCAATGATACCAGAACAAGGGCAGTTTCGAAAATCAGGCATCCTCAGGAGTTCCTTCCTGATCCCCTGAGTCTTTGTTATTCAGGGATTGTTTGCCGTTAAGCAGCCGGGGACTCAGCGGTGAGCGGCTTGCACAAACTGCCGGGAGTTATTTACTATATAGACCGGCTGAAGGGAATTCAGGTCTTCTCGGAAAAGCAGCAGAGAATTCCCTGTGGGAGTTTACCTCTCGGGCATCACCGGCTTTGTGGCGCGGATCCTGCCTTGCCGACAAAAATAATCCGAAACATGGGGGTAAAGGGGAAGCCCTTTGCGTAAAACCTCATACTACTTCCGGAACTGAGGGATATACATGGTAGGAATACTGAAGAAGATATTCGGGACAAAGAACGAGAGAGAGATCAAGAGATACTTTCAGGTGGTGGACCAGATCAATGCCCTGGAACCGGCCATATCCTCCCTGTCTGATGAGGAGCTGAGAGGCAAGACCGATGAGTTCAGGCAGAGGATTGCCTCAGGGGAAAGCCTGGACTCAATCCTCAAAGAGGCGTTTGCCGTTGTCAGGGAGATTTCCAAGCGACTTATGGGCATGAGGCATTTTGATGTCCAGCTCATAGGTGGGCTGGCCCTCCATGAAGGGAGGATCGCCGAGATGAAGACCGGAGAGGGAAAGACCCTCGTGGCCACGCTTCCGGTCTACCTGAACGCCCTTGACGGCAGGGGAGTTCATGTCATCACCGTGAACGATTACCTAGCCAAGAGGGACGCCCAGTGGATGGCAACGATCTATCACTTCCTCGGCCTTTCCGTCGGTGTCATCCAGCATGACAGCTCCTTCCTCTTTGATCCCTCCTACACAATGCTGGACAAGCGGTTCAATCACCTGAGGCCCTGCAGCAGGCGCGAGGCCTACCAGGCTGACATCACCTACGGCACGAACAATGAGTACGGTTTCGATTACCTCAGGGACAATATGAAGTTTGATACCTCGGAGTTCTCCCAGAGGGAGCTGAACTACGCGATTGTGGACGAGGTGGACAGCATTCTCATCGACGAGGCGAGGACCCCTCTCATCATCTCCGGCCCCTCTGAGGAGTCCACGGACAAGTACTATACGATCAACAGGATCATCCCCAGCCTGCATGTAGAGGATGATTTCAAAATAGATGAAAAACTCAAAAACATTATCCTCACCGATGATGGAAGCTCCAAGGTGGAGCAGCTCCTGGGGCTCAATAACCTCTATGATGCCGGTCACATCGAGCTGGTCCATCATGTGCTTCAGGCCCTCAGGGCACATCATCTCTACAAGAGGGATGTGGCTTATGTGGTGAAGGACGGAGAGGTGATCATCGTCGATGAGTTCACCGGCAGACTCATGCCCGGCAGGAGATGGAGCGACGGCCTCCATCAGGCGATAGAGGCAAAGGAAGGGGTGAAGATCGAAAGCGAGAACCAGACCCTCGCCACCATCACCTTCCAGAACTACTTCAGGATGTACAACAAGCTCTCAGGAATGACCGGCACGGCCGACACAGAGGCTGCCGAGTTCGCCCAGATCTACAACCTGGAAGTGGTGGTCATCCCCACAAACAGGCCGATGTCCCGGCATGACCAGGCCGACATGATCTACAAGACAGAGAAGGCAAAGTTTTTTGCTGTTATCGATGAGATAGAGCTCTCCAACAAAAAAGGACAGCCTGTGCTCGTGGGCACCACATCCATTGAGAAGTCCGAGGTGTTGAGCCACCTCCTCAAGAAAAAGGGAATACGCCACGCCGTTCTCAATGCGAAATACCATGAGCGGGAGGCGGAGATCGTTGCCCAGGCTGGAAGGTTCAACGCCGTCACCATTGCCACGAACATGGCAGGAAGGGGAACGGACATTGTCCTTGGCGGAAACCCCGAGGGGCTCGCACGGGAGCTCCTGAGGGAAAAGCCTGATTACACAGAGCAGGATTACCATGATGCCTTTGTAAAGGCCAAGGAGATCTGCGACAAGGAGAAGGAGCAGGTCATTGCAGCAGGCGGCCTCGCCATCATCGGCACAGAGAGGCATGAGTCCAGGAGAATAGACAACCAGCTCAGGGGAAGGGCTGGAAGGCAGGGAGACCCCGGACTGTCACGCTTTTTCCTCTCCCTTGAGGATGACCTCATGAGGATCTTCGGCTCAGACAGGATCAACGGTCTCATGAACCTCCTGAAAATGGATGAGAGCATCCCCATAGAGAACAAGATGGTCAGCAAGGCCATAGAGAACGCCCAGAAGAGGGTGGAGGCCCACAACTTCGACATCAGGAAACACCTCCTGGAATATGATGATGTGATGAACAAGCAGAGAAAGGAGATCTACTCCTTCAGGAAGGAGGTCCTCCAGAGCGAAGCCCTCAGTGAGAGGGTCATGGAGCTCATAGAGGAGGAGGTTGACGAGCTCCTTGCTGTTTACTGCCCCGAGGGAGTTATCCCTGAGGAGTGGGACCTGAAAGGGCTCAGTGATGCGGTCTACGGTCTCTTCTCTGTCGAGCTCGGTGTCGGCGGAGTGAAGGAGATGGGGAGCCTGCGGGATTTCATCCTCACCATTGTCAGGAACGCTTACCAGGAGAAGGAGGCGGAGGCAGGCCCCGAGTTCATGCGGTATGTGGAGAAGGTGATCCTCCTGCAGGTGATAGACACCCAGTGGAAGGACCATCTCCTCGGCATCGACCACATGAAGGAAGGCATCGGCCTCAGGGGATATGCCCAGAGGGACCCTCTCGTGGAGTACAAGAAAGAGGCCTTTGATCTCTTTGCCGATATGTCGGCGAGGATCGCTACAGAGGCGCTTATGAGGCTCTTCAAGATACAGGTGAAACACGAGGAGGAGCAGCCTGCTGAGGTCATGACTATTCCCACGCAGAAGCTGGTCTACAACAGGACAGACAGTGAAGCGGCCCACCAGCCTGTGCACCGGGATGCGAAGGTGGGGAGGAATGATCCCTGCCCCTGCGGAAGCGGGAAAAAGTACAAGAAGTGCTGCGGCGTTGAAACAGCGTAGCGAATAGGTGAGGCGTGAGGAGAAAAGAGTAAAGGCCTGTCCTTTGCTCTTTTCTCCTCACGCCCATTCCTTACACCTTATGGTTCTTTAGGCCTGTCCCTCTTTGCATTGACGATACAGAAGAAGCCGAAGGGTTCATCAAAGGGGTTCTGAAGCTGATGCACCGTTTTTGGCGCTATGTATACGGTGTCCAGGTATCCGATGGTATGGGATTTTTTGTCCATGCGCACCTTCCCCTTTCCCCTTATGCAGATAACCACATGCTCATGCCGGTGCCATTCGAGGCTGCTGTATCCATGGGGTTCTATCTCAAAATACCTGAGATGGAACCGGGCGGATTCACCCCTGTTTCCGATCAGTACGTTCCGTGCAACAGCAGACCATCTCCCCTCTTTGGTCTTGTATGATTCTTCTTTGACCCCTCTCCAGCGGAAGTCTCCCCTGTGCCTGATGATCCTGTCTGTATTGGCTGCGGCGCTGGCGGTTTCTTCGGAAGCCTGCCTCCAGTCACATGAGGGTGGGGGGATTTTACCGGTCTTTTTCACTGTCTCTCTCCTTGCGGCAGGTCTGTTCCCGTAGGATATCAAAAAGGCCCGGAAAAAGGGAACTCTATGATTTTGAATTTCATGGGAATTTTGGTGTACTATTAAGCTGTGTTTCAGGGAACCCGGATATGTGAGGTAAGGCTATGGAGAGACTTTCGATAGAGAAGGATCCGTTTCTGAACAGCATCTTTGATGCCATTCCAGCCTATGTGTTTATTGTGGATGCCGATGTGCGGATCCTTTACCGGAACGCCACAGCTGCCCGTCTCCTCGGTCTGAATATGGAGCAGGTATACATGAAGAGGGGCGGAGAGGTCCTCCATTGCATCCATAGTGATGAGGACCCCGGCGGCTGCGGCTGGGCAGAGCCGTGCAAGCATTGCGTTATCAGAAATGTCGTGGCTGAGGCCATCAAGGGCAACCGTACACACAGAAAGTTCACCAGGATGGAACTGCGCACCGAGGGCGCTGTTGCAGACGCCTACCTCCTTGTTACTGCCACGCCTTTCCTGTACAGGGGGGCGAAGTATGTCCTCCTGATCCTTGAGGATATGGGAAAGGTCATCTCCCCTGAAGACTTGAACAAGCAGCTCATCGAGGAGATCGAGGACCGGAGACATGCAGAGGGGATGCTGAGGAGGAACCTTGCCGCCATGGAGGCTGCAATGGACGGCATGACCATTGTGAACGAGGCAGGGAGTTTCGTGTACCTCAATAATGCCCATGCCCGTATGTTCGGCTACGGCTCGCCAAAGGAGCTCATGGAGAGGCCATGGGAGATCATCTTCGATGAAGGAGAGCTGGAGCGGTTCCATGGCGAGATCATCCCCGGCCTTCTGCATGAAGGACGCTGGAGGGGGGAGGCGATGGGGAGGAGGAAGGACGGTTCTACCTTCAACATGGAGCTCTCCCTTGCCACGATCCCCGAGGGCGGACATGTCTCTGTTGCCAGGGATATAACAGAGAGGAAACAGTCTGAGGAGTTTATCAGGAACATCCTGGAGACGGTGGACGAGGGTTTTATCGTTGTGGACAGGGGATTCAGGATAGTCTCTGCAAACAGGGCCTACAGTGAACAGGTGAAGATGCCTGTCTCCGAGATCATCGGCAGGCACTGCCACGAAGTCTCCCATCACCTCCCCCATCCCTGCTTTCTTGAAGGGGAGGAATGCGCCATCAAGCATGTCTTTGAGAAGGGAGAGCCACACACGGTGCTTCATATGCACAGGGACAGCTTCGGCAATCCCCTCTATGTGGAGACAAAGGCCTATCCTGTGAAGGACAAAGACGGCAAAGTCATCTCAGCCATCGAGGTGGTGAATGATATCACAGAGAAGAAGAGGCTTGAGGAGCAGCTTTTCAACGCCCAGAAGATGGAGGCTATAGGCACACTGGCCGGAGGGGTGGCTCATGACTTCAATAATATCCTCACCGCCATTATGGGGTATGCCAGTCTCCTGAGGACAAAGATGGGGAAGGATGATCCCCTGGAGACCTATGTGGAGCAGATACTTTCAACCACAGAAAGGGCGACAAACCTGACCCAGAGCCTTCTGACCTTCAGCAGGAGGCAGGTCATCAACCCCAGGCCGGTGAATCTTAATGATATAATCAGGGATATCAATAAGCTCCTTCTGAGACTGATCAGGGAGGACATAGACCTTCAGCTGGACCTCTCCGATGAGGAGCTCACCATTATGGCTGATCCTGTGCAGATAGAGCAGGTGCTGATGAATCTCGTCACCAATGCGCGGGACGCCATGCCTGAGGGCGGAGCGATCTCCCTGGAGACGAGGCAGGTGGAGATTGATGAGCTTTATGTGAGAAGGCATCTCTTTACGAGGTCAGGCCCTTATGCCATGATAACCGTTTCCGATACCGGTATGGGAATGGACGAAAAAACCAGGGAGAATCTTTTCGAGCCTTTCTATACCACAAAGGATATAGGAAAGGGCACCGGCCTGGGACTGGCCATTGTGTACGGCGTTGTAAAGCAGCACAACGGCAATATCAATGTTTACAGCGAGTCCGGCAAGGGAACGACCTTTAAAATATTCTTCCCCCTGATCAAGGCGAAGCCGGACGGCACGAGACCTCCTCTACCTCCTCCTCCGGAAAAGGGAAACGAGGTTGTCCTTGTTGCGGAGGATGACGACGCTGTGCGGTTCCTCATCAGGGATATCCTGGCCGGATCGGGGTACACGGTTATTGAGGCGCGCGACGGCGTGGAGGCTGTTGAGCAGTTCAGAAGGAACAGCGACAGGATTCAGGCTGTCCTCCTTGATGTGGTCATGCCCAAGAGAAGCGGGAGGGAGGTTTATCAGATGATCAGAGCGCTTAATCCGCGAATCAAGCCGCTTTTTATGAGCGGTTATACCGCCGACCTTATACACAACATGGAAATCCTTGAGTCAGGCCTGAATTTTATTTCCAAACCCCTGATGCCTGATGATCTTTTAAGGAAACTGCGGGAGGTGCTGGACAGATGAATACCCGATACCGGGGAAGCATACTTGTTGTTGATGACGATCCCTTTGTCCTGGAGTCCATATCCCTTCTCCTGAGGGGATTCGGATTCACGGTCATCCCATCCGGGAACCCGCAGCAGGCCCTGGAACGACTCAGGGAAGAGCGCGTGGATGTAGTACTTACCGACTTTTCCATGCCCGAACTTTCCGGTATTGATCTCCTTGAGCGGGCTCATGTCATGGATGAGAACATCCCTGTCATCCTCATAACCGCCTATGCCGAGCGGGAGGTGGCTATAGATGCCCTGAACAAAGGAGCCTTTGCTTTCATCGAAAAACCCTATAAGGCTGAGCTTCTCATCCATTCCATTGAGAAGGCGGTGAGGTACAGCAGGCTTATCCAGGTTGAGAAGGAATATAAAGGGAACCTGGAATCACTGAACTATGAACTGGAGACCCTGGTTTCTGAAAGGACCATGAGCCTCATGGCCCTGACTATTGCCGACCGGGTGAGGAATCCGTCGGCTGTCATTGCCTGGACCTGCAAGCGCATACTGGAGAAGGAGACCCTCACCGAGGGGCTGAGAGGGGACCTCTCTGATATCATGGAAGAGGCCTGCAAGCTGGAGAGGATAGTCAAGGAGTTCGAGGTTGTGCTCAAGGGCAAGCAGTCCATGTTCAGCTATGAGGATGTGAATGAGATCGTGACAGGGATCACCCCCTTCCTGGAATCCGATGCGGCCTCCAGGAAACTTGACCTTGATCTGGACCTCGGACAGGGCCCGCTGAGGATAAACGCCCAGAAGAATCTCCTGCGGATAGCCATCCTGCACCTGATCAGAAATGCCATGGAGGCGACCCCGGAGGGGGGCGCAGTTTCTGTGAAGACTTCAGGAGATCACAGCCAGGTCTCCGTAACCATTGCGAACACAGGGGCCTTCATTCCTGAAGCGGACCTGGGCCGGGTCTTTGACCCTTTCTTCACAACCAAGACGCGGAGGTTCGGTATGGGGCTGGCGATGGTGAAGCAGATCATATCGGAGCATTTCGGCGATATCACGGTGAAAAGCGGTGAGGCTGAGGGGACATCCTTTACCATAGTCCTGCCTGTGAGGTGGACGGAGACCAAGCAGGGGATCTAAAAGCAGATAAGGCTTTTCAGGGAGTCCCCGGCTCCTGAGGTCATCCTGTAGGCCTTTTCTGTCTCCTCAATGGGGAATTTGTGGGTGACAACCCTTTCAGCCCGCACGAGCCCTCTTTCTATGAAGCCGAGGGCGGTCCTGGTATCGTCAGGGCCGCAGGAGTAGCTCGTCACAATGCTGATGTCCCTGAAGTAGAGGGAGTTGGGATCTGTCTGTAATCTCTCCCCCGGCTTCGCCGGTGTAAAGAGGACAACGGTTCCGCCGGGAGCCGCTGCTTCCATTCCCTGTTCCATTACCGCAGCACTGTTCGGGCCGACGATCACAATATCAGCCATCCTTCCATCCGTGAGCTCTCTCAGCTGCTCAAGGAGATCCCCCCTGGAGACATCAATAACATCATCAGCCCCGAATTCCATTGCTTTGGCGAGCCTGAAGGGGACCAGGTCTGCTGCGATGATCCTCCCTGCGCCGAATTCCCGCGCCAGGAGGATATGGAGCTGCCCCATGATCCCCAGACCGATGACAAGGATGGTATCGTCTTTCTGTATTCTTGCTCTTTTCAGGGACTTGACGACACAGGCCGTGGGCTCCACCAGGGTCCCGTCTTCATAACTGACGCCTTCAGGGAGGATGAGGGTGTCGTTCCTCAGGTTAGTTTCGGGAATGAGGATGTATTCGGCCACGCCGCCGGGGATGATCCTCGTTTTCTTCCATGTGTCGCACTGAACGAAGTCCCCCCTCAGGCAGTGCCTGCATCTCATGCACGGAGCATGGTGGTGCACAAAGACCCGGTCCCCTACCTTAAAAGAAGGGTCCAGGGTCCGGGGTCCAGGGTCCAGGCTGTTTCCCTCTTGACCCATGACCCATGACCCTTGCCCCTGACTTTTCAGCTCCCTGCCGAGCTCAACGATCTCTCCGGAGGGCTCATGGCCGATCACAAGGGGGGCCTTTTTCTCTATGTACCATGGCATCACATCTCCCGAGCAGATCCCGCAGGCCCCGGTCTTTATGAGCGCATCACGGGGACCGATCTCGGGAACAGGCATTTCTTCAATGCGTATATCGTAAAAGCTGTAAAGTCTGGCTACCTTCATTGTTCTCTTTCCTTGGGGAGATTTCTGAGCCCTTGACAGGCAGTATTAATTCTAATACATACAGCCACAGGAGGTGCAATACAGATGAACAGGTAGTTGTTTTTTCTCATGCAGAGAACAATGTCTGCGATTCAGATTGGAGGAAAGTTCAAGGGTATGCTTCTGGCGAAAACCGGAGGGATGGTGTGGAAGTTATCTCCTGCTGCATCATTTCCTGATGCAGCAGCATTAGGGAAAAGGGCAGTATATCTGAGACAACGCAGAAAAAGTAGTTTCCACCTGGAGTGCATTCAGCTGCCGGAGTTTTCCGATCTGTTGAATATTTCATCGAATACCGGGGCAATCCTGATAAAGGTGCGAAAGACAAGGGGATCGAAGTGTTCAGGCATTGTTCTTCCATCCCCTTTCGTAATGATATCGAATGCTTCCTGATGGCTCAGGGCCTGTTTGTAGGGTCTCTTGCTCCGCAAGGCGTCATATTGATCCACAAGCATGACTATCCTGCCTTCAAGCGGGATCTCCTCTCCCCTGAGTCCTGCCGGATATCCTGTTCCGTCCCATCTTTCATGATGAGTCAGGGCAATTGTTGCCGCCATCTGTATAGAGCTGTATGAAGAGTCTGAGAGCATCTTAGCCCCTATGGTTGTGTGCATCTTTATAATATCGAACTCTTCCTGGGTAAGAGGAGAGGTTTTGAGCAATATGCTGTCCGGTATGGCTACCTTTCCTATATCATGCAAGGTGCTTGCATATTTTATGTTTTCCACGAACTCGCCAGGCATCCCCATTGCTTCTGCCATCTTGTCTGAATAAAGACCTATCCTCGCAATATGCCTGCCTGTTTCATTGTCCCTGTACTCAGCCACGATGCTCAGGAGTTTGATCATCTCTCTGCTCATGGTCCGTATCCGTATCAGTTCATCGCTTGCCTCCTGCGTTGCTGTCCTGAAGGCATAGGGGAAGATAGCATGCCTTGTTCTCATACCCGCTTTTTCCTTAGCAAAAAGTGTATTCATGAGAGCTCTTTTGCCTGTCACTGCCTGTGTAAAATGATTTTTCCGAAGATCTTTGTTCATGCAAAACAGTGAAGGCCTCCTCCTTTTCTTTAGATGATTAAATCATATGATATGCAACAAAAAAATACGCCTGTCATTTCATACAGGGAAATGTTAAGGGAAGATTAAGGAGAAGGTAACTCTTTGTTTTTCAGTGATAATGATGATCTATCCCTTCAGGTGCCTGTTAAACCATGTCAGGCAGCGGGCCCATGCGTCTTTCGCCGCTTCGGCCCGGTAACCGGGACGGTAATCGGCGAAAAAGGCATGGGGGGCCCCGGGATAGAGAATAAACTCTGCGGTTTTTCCGGCTGATCTGAGGGCAGTTTCCATATCCTTCACGTCGTCGGCAGGGATGCCGAGGTCTGCGACTCCGTAAAGACCGAGCACAGGTGCGCTGATCTGCGTGGCCAGATCGATCGGTCCATTCGTGCGGATTCCCGGTCTCTTTTCCGGTCTGATCTGTCCGTACCAGGAGACTGCCGCCTTTATCTCTTTGCTGTGGGCTGCGAAGAGGAGTGCGTACATGCCGCCGCGGCAAAACCCGGTTACGCCGATCCTGTCCCCTCGTGCAGCCCTGTGCTGTCTGGCGTATGTCACGAGGGCATCGAGGTCCGCCATGACCCTCCCGTCGGGGACTGCGTTTGCCACTTTCAGCACCTTAGAGATCTCAGCTATCTGCGAGACGCCTCCCTCACGGGCATAGGGATCGAAGGTGATGCTGAAAAAGCCTTTCTTTGCGAAGCGGCGGGTGATGTCCCTGATATGTTCGTGCATACCGAATATTTCAGGGATCACAATTACCACCGGGTATTTCCCCGGAGCCTCGGGATAGGCCTCATAAACGGGAATCCGGAAATCCCCGGAGGCGACTGTAGTGTCGGCTGTTATGAGCCCTGAAGCGGTCGTGGTGATGATCTCTCCGGCAACGGGGCCTGCTGCGATGGCAAAGCCCGCGAGACCGATACCGGTTGCTCCCATGAGGGCGAGAAACTGCCTGCGCGACATCCCCTCATAGGCATTTGCCAGCCAATCCTTTTCCATGGGTACCTCCCCTTTATTTCAAGTATATCGTAAAAAGCGGTATTCCCCGTTCCCGCTTTTTCTCTTGACTCCCCCCTCCTTTGGGTCTATGATTTGAAAAAGTCAGACCTTTGATCCGTAATAGTGTTTACGGCAAGCAAGAGGAAACGAACCATGCGACACTTTCCCAAAGGAGGACAGATGAAGAAATACGGGGTTGGGATTTTTTTCATGATTTCTGACAGTGCTTTTTTGTGCTGATCGGCAGCGTTTTGGGGACACAGGATGAAGGAGCGGCGCCGGAGAGAATCACTGAGTGGAGTGTATGTCTGTCTCAACCGATAAAAGCAAGATAGAAAATTGATGTTACGCAGCCACCCGTAAGAACTGGTAATCTAAGCGGATAAAAAAGAGCGACCTGGGGTTGCTAAAATATGCGTTAACAAAGCCTCATATGTTCCCTCGCGAAACATTGGGAATAAAGGCTTTGCAGATGATTTGCTGTGACGTTGTTAACGCATGTCTTAGTATATACGGATTATCTGATCAGCACCTGCAGCTTGGCGACGGCGACAGGGTTATCGGCGATGGTTGATGGAGAAGTGAGTCAAGACCGAGTAACGCGGTTTTTATCGGAACGGGAGTACACGTCGAGAGCGGGAGGATGGGGTTCTTATTTTTGACGATACCATCCAGGAGAAGGCATGGACGGACGAGAGCGAAATAATGTGCCTCCATTATGATCATTGCACAGAGCGTTCGATAAGTGGAACCAATCTGATTAATGTGCTGTACATGTTTCGATTCCATTGACGTTTGAGGTAATGCGGATTTGTCGGAGAAGAAACACATGAATACACACAGGCCTATTTTGAAAAGCTCGGTGCTGGTTAAACCCACCTCCGCTGATTGCAATCTTGAATGCGGCTATTGTTTCTATCGGAAGAAGGCTGGTCTGTATCCGGAGACAAAAAAACACATAATGTCTGATGCCGTTCTTGAGGCATTGATTCAGCAGGTCATGCGCAACACCCCAGGAGAGGTCAGCATGGTGTGGCAGGGTGGTGAGCCGACACTGGCTGGACTGCCCTTTTTTATGAAGGTTGTTGAGTTTCAAAAAAAGTACGGACTTCCGGGGCAGGTTGTGGGTAATGCGCTGCAGACAAACGGAATCCTCCTGAACGAGCAATGGGCATCCTTTCTCAGCAAGTACAGGTTTCTTGTCGGCCTGTCCATTGACGGCCCTCAGGAGCTCCATGATTATTACCGCAGGACAAAGAACCGGCAGCCTACTTTCAGCACCGTTTTCTCAAAAATAGATCTTCTTCGAAGTCACAACGTGGCCTTCAACATCCTGATGGTGATCAGCAGCGCAAATGTGGGGCATCCCGACGAGCTCTACGGCTTTTGTAGAGACAACGGACTTTGTTTTGTCCAGTTTATACCCACTGTTGAGATTGATTCCGGCGGATTTTTCCTGAGCTCCTCAGTTGCTGCCGACAGGTACGGCGACTTTTTGTGCAGTCTCTTTGACTTGTGGTTCAACAACGGCAGGCCTCAGATCTCAATCAGGCTGTTCGACTCCCTTTTGATCAGGATGGCTTATGGCTCAACCGATCTCTGCTCTTTTGGCAGCACCTGTGACAGGTATCTCGTTGTGGAGGCAAACGGTGATGTCTATCCCTGTGACTTTTTCGTTGACCATGACTGGAGGCTCGGCAACCTGATAGACGCCTCTCTATGGGAACTGGAAGCGCTTCCTCTCAGACAGAAATTCAGCGCACAGAAGAGTGAGCTACCATCGGCCTGCGCACGCTGTGACTGGGTGTTCTACTGCATGGGAGAGTGCCCCAGATATCGCGGACTATCCGCTACAGAGGGGATGAGCTACTTTTGTGAGAGTTACAAACAGTTTTTTGAGCACAGCCTTTCTAGGCTGAAAGAGATAGCCAGCCTGATAAGGCCGCCAAAGGTGATTAACTGACTTTTAGAGGAGGTCAAGTTATGTCTGATGACAAGAAAGACAGAGATCAGCCGCTGACTCGCCGTGACTTCCTGATCAGGTCTGCGGCAGTCGGAGCAGGCCTGGCACTTTCAGGGGCCGGTTTGCTGAGTTTGTCAGAGGCTCAGACGGCAACAGGACAGCCAAACATCCTTCTAATTATCACCGATGACCACAGATGGGATGCCATGGGCTGCTCAGGTCACCCCTTTCTCCAGACGCCAAACATGGACAGACTGGCGGCTGAAGGTGTGAGGTTTACAAACAGCTTTGCCACGACATCTCTCTGCTCTCCGAGCCGCGCAAGCATCCTTACAGGTCTGTATGCCCACAACCACGGCGTCACCATCAACAGTATGACCCTTAATCCCGGGGTGGTCACCTTCCCTGAACTTCTTCAGCAGGCAGGCTATGATTCTGCGTTCATGGGCAAATGGCACCTGGGAAATGCCATTGATCCCTCCCCGGGAAATGCCATTGCTCCTCGTCCTGGGTTTAACAGATGGGTCTGCTTCCGTAGAGGAGCATACTTCGACCCTGAGTTCAACATAGACGGAGAAGTGCAGACGGTGCGCGGATATGTGACCGACATCCTTACAGACTTCGCTATTGAGTGGCTGCTGAGGCCGAGAAGCCAGCCATTTTTCGTTATGCTCTCCCACAAGGCGCCTCATAGCAATTATGACCCTGCAAGACGGCATACGAACCTGTACGAGGGACTTCCTATCCCCAGAAGA
Source organism: Thermodesulfovibrionales bacterium (assembly GCA_041653575.1). Taxonomy (GTDB): domain Bacteria; phylum Nitrospirota; class Thermodesulfovibrionia; order Thermodesulfovibrionales; family Dissulfurispiraceae; genus JBAZFD01. Next base: position 4,438 of record JBAZFD010000003.1, on the reverse strand, counting down.
AAGAACGTCTGGGACACTCTGGAAGGAAAACCCAAATGGGTCAGGAGGAGATCAAAAGGATCCCCGTCTGATGAGCATATCCGCAACTATTTCCGGACGTTAGTCGCTGTGGACGAAGGAATGGGAGAGATATTTTCCACACTGGAGGCCCTCGGACAGATGGACAACACCCTTATTATTTTTGTCGGGGACAACGGATTCTGTCTCGGAGAGCACGGCCTGACAGGAAAACAGATCGCCTATGAGGAGTCTATTCGCATCCCTCTGCTCATGCGCTATCCAGGGCTCGCAGCTCCGGGCTTTGTTTGTGAGGAGCTGGCACTTAACATTGATCTGGCCCCGACTATTCTGGATCTCTCCGGTGCCGGAATCCATCCTCAGATGCAAGGCATGTCTCTCCGTTCACTGCTGTCTGGGCAACAGACGCAGTGGCGGGAGGAATTCCTCTACGAATTTCTTCCGAAGATACAGGCGAAGATACAGGGGGTAAGGACACGACGATGGAAGTATGTCACCTATCCGGATAGAAGAGACATTGACGAGTTGTACGACCTGGCTGCCGATCCCTTTGAGATGCTCAACCTCTCTCGTGATCCGGCTTTCAGATCTCAGATGAGATCTCTGAGGGGAAGGCTTGAGCGTCTTTTGCAGGAAACATGACCAAAAGCCGCAAGCTGATGCCCTAAGAAAAACACAAGGAAGGAGGAGTGCATGGCAAAAATCAACGGGACTTCGGGAAGTGACACACTTAATGGGTCTTCGGAAACTGACCGCATCTATGGATACGAGGGGAATGACCTGATGAGGGGGTATGACGGCAATGATTTTCTCTTTGGAGGCGCAGGCGCGGACACAATGGCAGGAGGCTCAGGTGCTGATACCTATAGAGTGGACAACACTGGTGACACAGTGGCGGAGTCTGTGGGAGAGGGGACAGACCTTGTCAAGAGCTCCATCAGCTGCACCCTTTGGGCCAATGTTGAAAACCTCACTCTGACAGAAACGTCGAACATCAACGGCACAGGCAACGACCTGAACAACCGGATCACGGGCAACACCGGAAACAACATCCTCACTGGCGGGGCAGGGATCGACACTCTGATCGGAGGCTCTGGGCGTGATTACTACTACGTTGACAACAGTTCGGATAGAGTGATTGAAAACCTTGCCGAGGGTGTTGACGCTGTCTTCAGCTCCGCGAACTATCTCCTGCCTGCAAACGTAGAGGACCTCTACCTGAGAGGGACATCAGATATCAACGGCACAGGCAACGACCTGGGCAACTGGATCACAGGCAATAGCGGAAACAACATCCTCATCGGCGGGGCGGGCAATGATCAGCTCGACGGAGATCAGGGGGACGACAGGTTAATCGGCGGCAGAGGCCATGACATATACTGGGTGGACAGCGCCGGAGACTTGGTTGAGGAAATATCTGAGGAGGGAGTTGACCTGGTTTACAGCTTTACAAGCTATATCCTGCCTGCAAACGTGGAGGACTTGGAGCTGATGGGGATAGCTGCCATCAACGGGACTGGGAACCGGCTGAACAACTGGATTACCGGAAACAGCGGAGACAACACTCTTAGCGGCTTGGCGGGTAGCGATTGGATTGACGGGTGGTCTGGCAACGATCGCCTCTTTGGTGGCTACGGCAACGATCGCCTCTTCGGCGGGGCGGGCAATGACACCATCAACGGCTGGAAAGGCAACGACAAGCTGAAGGGAGGGTCAGGGACCGACACACTGACCGGCGGAGCCGGATCAGACACCTTTGTGTTCGATGCGGTAGCCTATGGGGTGGACACGATCACAGACTTTACCCTTTGCCAGGGCAATGACCTCCTCGACCTGAACGCCTTCGGCATCACAGCCGATGCCGATCATCTCCAGTTCAGCTTTGACGGCGTGAACACCACGGTCTCTGTGGACATTGACGGTACGGGAATTAACGCGAGTTTTGTGGAGATAGCTGTCCTGCAGGGGGTTGCAATTTCCCTGTGCGACACAGCTAACTATCTCGTCTGATAAGTTTGGTTTTTACCGAGTAATTATAACTATTCAGCACTTTGCTCTTTGACATTCATAAACAGAGGCCAGTTTTCCTGGAAGAGCAGGCGTAATATAAGCCTTCGGACGCAGAGATGCCTTGTTTTCTGCATGTTGAGAGATAACTTCTGATACGGCAGAAGATTTTGGCTCCGTCAAATGAACGGATGCAGCCTGACACTTTTTGCTGAACCTTGGTCATGCGCAGATCATTTTCTGCCTAGTTGTTCGAGAAAGGGACTTTGCTGTCGACCATGAACCGTAACATGTCGTTCTCAAAGTCCCTGAGGAGCTCCAGAAGGTTGCGTGCTTTTGACCGTGCTGTTTTGCCTTTTTTCTTCTTCCCGGTTTTATCCGGGGCTGGGCATTCCGTTTTCGCTTCCTGCAACAGATCTCGGTAGCGTTTTCGATAATGCTCTGATTCTGCTGCTTCCAGGCACCCTCCGGCTTCGTGCGTGGCCTTGTTGATTTCCTTGAGCAGGACGATCATCTGCTCTGCCCATTTCTGCTTGTCCTGCTCTACGGCTCGTTCAAGCTCTTGCAGATGGTGGGCATTGCACAGTGCGTGTGCGCCACCGTACTTGAAATACGGTTTCCAGTGGTCGTGGCACATGATGCCTTTATACCCCGGCAGTATGCCCATCTCATCCATTGCTTCACCGCCTCGTTTTGCATGAGGATACAAACAGGTGAACCCGTCATTCGAGACTGTGTGCAGCCAGCATCTGGTTCCGCCGACATTGATCCCTGTTTCATCGACATGGATCAGAGGGGATGCCTTCAGCTGTTCTCTGACCCAGGTGTCAAAGAACTATAGACGCTCATAGACCTCCTGATTGAAGTTGTGGATCGAGCTGGCGCTGAGCGGAAGGCCCATCTGATCCCAGAAGTGATCCTCGATGCGGTTGTACGGGAGCAGTTGATACTGGGACATACTAAAATATGCGTTAACAAAGCCTCATATGTTCCCTCACGAAACATTGGAAACAATGGCTTTGCAGATGATTTGCTGTGACGTTGTTAACGCATGTCTTAGTATTTCAATCTGAGGACGTGGTGGTGAATTGGAATTTGTCCCTTCAGGGGATGATGGCGTACTTGAGGCCTTTTCCCTGGGAGAGGTTTGCAAGGGCAAGGGGGAGGTCCCTGAGGGGATAGCTGCCGCTGATGAGGGGGGAGACATGCACGGTTTCCTTCAGGAGGTGGTAGGCTGTTTTCACATCTGCCGGGGTGAAGTGGAATGATCCCCTGAGGGTGATTTCATGGTAATGGAGCCTGTATGTGTCAAAGCAGGCCGATGTCCCGCCTTTTACCCCGCCGAAGAGGACAATAGTTCCTCCTTTCCGGATATAGGAGGGGGAGCTTTCCCAGACCTCCAGCTGGCCTGTGCACTCAATGATATAATCTGCGCCGAGGCCGTTGGTGAGATCGGCGATGGCCTCAGGGAGCTCATCGGCCTGAACCGCCCAGTCGGCTCCGAGGCTGCGGGCAGTCTCCAGCTTCTCCCTCTTCCTCCCCGTGATGATCACCTCTGCCCCCATGAGCTTTGCCATTGTCTGGTGGAGCAGGCCTATGGTGCCTGTGCCCATGATGAGGACCCTGTCCCCTTTCTTTATGGGTAGGGAGCTGATTCCGTGGACTACACAGGAAAGGGGCTCAAGGAAGGCGGCTTCTTCAAAACCAAGGGCAGGTGGCTTGTGGAAGAGGTTCTGGCCGACGATATGTGCAGGCAGGAGGATGTACTCGGCAAAACCGCCGAGGACCTTTGTCTCCATGATCCTCTCGCAGAGGTTGTAGAGCTCCTTCCGGCAGTAAGGGCAGTCAAGGCAGGGGGCGCTGTGCACAGCCATTACCTCGTCACCCTCGCGGAAGCCTTCGACTCCCTTTCCCACAGCAGCCACCACGCCGGAGAATTCGTGTCCGAAGACGCCGGGCATGGGGATCATAGGATGCCCCCTGTGGAAGGCCTTCAGGTCTGTGCCGCAGGTCAGGGCTGCCCTGATCTTTACAAGGACCTCTCCTTCGGACGGTTCGGGGGTGGAAACCTCCCTCAGCTCAAGGACTCCCGGCTGTATCAGGTAGGAGGCGAGCATCAGTCAGCCACGAGCTTGCCGCCGAAGAACTGGCCTGCTATGGCGATGAAGATGAAGAGGGGGATGTACTTATAGTCCGTGTGGGTAAAGATGCGCACGAGGATTACCAGGGGCACCGGGAGATGGACATAGAGGAACCATTGGACCGAGAACTTCCTCGACTTCCCCCTGAAATACCCGAAGGGGATGTTGATGAGAAAGGTGAAAAGGCATATGAGAAGGATTATTGTGAGCGTTGACATTCGTCAATTATAGAAAAAGCCTGCGTCCTTAGGCAACAAAATTGCCTTCCTTTG
>JBAZFD010000002.1:0-24369 GCA_041653575.1 Thermodesulfovibrionales bacterium | reverse complement strand
CACCAGTCATGATTCTGGGTGGCGTGGATGTATCGGCTCAAGCATGGCAGAAGGCCCAAGAGCGGTGCCACGCCATTGCCCTGAGTCATGGGTTGCCGGAGATTCCGGGGTTTTATGGACTCACGGCTGATGGTGAGTTCGTGAGAACTGAGGTTGAGGGCTGATAACAGCTTTGAAAACCCCCACTGTCATATGGCAGTTGGGGTTTTGATGGCTGCTACTCAGGTATGAGGGCAGTGTAACAAGCAGCACATGCAAGGAGGTTTTTTGATGTACAACACCAGCAGTTACCACTTTAACGACAAGACACCAAAGGTGCGTATCCAGAAGGTCAACTCTTCTGTGTGTCTGAGCTTCGGGGTCGATGACAAGGATACCCATGTTCATGTGGATATGTTCATGGAACTAGAGGTGTTCAGGAGGTTGATTCTGGATCTGGAGGACAAGGCCAGAGAGTTCGTCAAAGCTGAGTCGGAGAAGCAGTTTGATCCCAAAAAGGAGGGCCACGTCAAGGATGAGTGAAACCATCGTGCAGATGCGTAATGCAGGAAAATTAACAGTGAAGATTTTGGACGCATCTGACCAGGGGAAACTTATTATGCGCATTGCATCCATTGACGGGACAGTGAAGGTGGACTTTGAAGTGGGGTCTGCCTTGGCTATTGTAGAGATGCAGAGCAGCATTGTAACTGCCTTGGCAGAGTATGCCAAGGTAGGTACCTGATGTCAGACAGACCAAAAAAAGATGAAGGCCCGCTACTGTATCGCCTTTTTGAGGCGGTGCTTCTTAACGCACTTATGGTTGGTATCCTCGTAGCCATTTTCGTGCAGGGGTTTGTTGATTGGGTGAGGAGCCTGTTTGGGGGCTAAACCCAGACGAGTGAAAATTTTACGAATGGAGGAGTTGTAGATGTTAGATGCAATCAAAGGGGTCATAGAAGATCTGGTCGAGGCAAGGGACAATCCCAAGACCAGCGAACATGTTCCTCAAGACCTGATTGAGAAGAGCATTAAGGCTGTGGCTTATGGAATGGTGCAGAGTCACTCAAACTATAAGGACATCTGCCTTTCACTGTGTAAGGCGTCCATTGCCGCCATGGCATCGTCTGGAAGTTTACCACCAGCGGTCATGAACGATGAGAAGGCGATGAAAATGAACATCCAGATGCTGTACCTGTCTATGGGTGCTGCATTTCAGGCTGGGTTGATTGTAGGCCGGACAACTTCTGGAGAGGAGAAGAAAGATGGACAGTGACAAAGCGCTGAAGGAGTTTGAGGATCTGAGTCCAGATGAACAGACCATAGCTGTTCTGGGCAGGGCCATTGGGACGCTAACCTATGCCAACGACCCTGATAGGCAACTGACCAACAAGCTGTCTAGTTACCTGTTCGACCGGACGGAAGGTCCCATGGAAGCAACCAGCCTTGCAGGTCAGGCTGGGGCTATGGCTGTTGGGGCGTACCTGGAGCGTAATCCTGGTACGAAGGGTACAGACAGGGAGTTCGTGGACTTTGTTGGTCAGTGTATGCTCGACACGATGAAAATCGCCATCGGGTCACTGGAAGTTGGTGGAGTGCTGAAGATTACCAATGAGTACTTGGAGCTTGAGAAGAGTCATGGTGGTGACAAGCTCCCTGAGGAGTTGGAGGGGGCGACGAAGGTGGACAGTGGAAAGATGGATGACTTAAACGGCCTCAAACAGCTTGCAGACGGCCTCAGGAGGGCGCTACTACAACAAGCTGGTGAGGCGGATGATGAACCTGAAAACGGAGGTGAGGACAAAAATGAACGACTCAATTGACACTAATATCAGAAATTCAGCCAATGCGCTGATTATTGCGCTGGAGGCGAAGATCAAACGGCTTCAGTCCACCGTGGAGGCCATGAAGGATCTCATGGGGGATGTGAAGCAAGAGAACAGCAGTCCTGGACCGAGAGGGTTTGAGAAGCCGCTGGCTGTGGAGCAGATCCCTCTGCCTGGGATAGAGACTCCTGGCAAACGTCTACGGAGGGGCAATCCTCCAATCGTGAAACGCCCAAAGGGTGAGACTTGGAAAATCCTCAGAGAGGCTCTCAGCACGGGGCTGTGTACCAAGGGTGAGCTGATGGAGGTTTCCGGGGTTGGGCCAAGCGCTCTTGGGTATCACCTCAAGAAGCACAAGGCGGCCATCGCGGTCAGGATGCACCCAAGCAAAAATGAGTTTGCCTACGTCCTGAGAGGAGCGTAACTACAACAGGTTGGCGCAAAGCGGGGCTGCCCGAAAGGGTGGCCCCTTTTTGGCGTTTATGGAGGGATGAACGCAAAGAAAACTAAACACGTAATAACATCAACGAGTGGAAGGGTGATAATCGCTGGGATGGTTTACAACATAAGCGAGCTTATTGTGAGGGCCAGGAAAAAGGGCATTTCGTTCAGGTATGCAGACCTTGACGACTTGGACCTGCAGGGAGTGGACTTCAGAGGAATGGACCTCAGGGACGCAAACTTTCATAGGTCTAACCTGAGAGGTGCATGGTTCCATGGGGCGAAAGTAGACGGGGTCCACTGGCCAGCGCCAACCATGGTTTTGCTGGCAAACTGGGGAGAATGTAGTGACAGGCTGACAACCGCCCTGATGCGATACGATGCTGCTAACCATCCAGATCCAAAGGCGTTCCTGAATTTTGGCACCAACGGTTGGTGTCCATACAGAATGGGGTTTGGAGTGACTGTGGAACGCTGCGCAAACTTCAACGAGAATCAGATGCTGATCGGCAAAACATTCCTCAGGCATAAGGTGTACTCCGCTTATGAGCTGATGCAAATGCTCCTTCGGGAACATTGCAACGTGGATGATGAGTAGAGTCAGTGACAATCCATCCCACCGTACCGTCAACCATTGCGGTTGGCCCGTACTGTGGGATTTTTTTTTGTGCCTGTTTTTTGAGCTCTTTTACCTCACCACACACCACTCAGGGGAGGGAAGACGTTCGGGACATAGACGTTTTGGACATAAACTTTAACAATAAACAACTTAACGGAGATTGAAATGACCAAGAAGAACTACATCGTGCTCGCGGCGTCACTGAACAGGACAAAGTCCATGCTCAAGTCTAAGGGCCTGGATGATAACACTGTCATGACCATCATGGACACCATCCTGCCTGAACTGTGCAATGTGCTACGGCGGGATAATCCACGCTTTGATGCGGACAAGTTTTATGCTGCGGTTTACAAGGATTAGTTGAAATTGGGTTTCAACAAGTTGTAACTTTTGTAACAGTTGTAACTTTTGTAACATCTAAAGTCCTACATGTTGCTTTTCACGAAATGGTACTATATAGAGTTACACGAGTTACAAGCCTTTGTTTGCAACAGTTAGCGAGTTACAAAAACGAGTTACAAAGGGGCAAGTGTTACAACCTTTTTATTCCTTGTAACAGTTGTAACACTTCCCCCCACTTTAGACTTTGATGGTTGGCTACTGAGGACGTTCCCTAAACACAACCTTTGAGCCATCTTCCGGGTCCACGGCTGTGATCACATACTTCTTGCGGGTCAGGTTGTCCAGGATACGGTAGACCTGAACCCGGCTTATCCCAAGTTTCTCTCCACAGATTACGGCTATGGAAGAGTATGGGATGGGCTTGAAGGGGATTTCCTCCAAGACCTTGGTCTCGGTAGCGCCAAGTTTGACTTTTTCGGGGTCAGAGGCTCCCACGAAGGTAGCCAGCTCAGCTTCAGCCACTTCACGGAAGTCATCTCCGTGGAAGTAGCGGGGCGAGGGCAGGCGGTCAAGGTGGGACATAAAGTGGATTCTAAGGTAGGTAGGGTCGTCTGAGGTGTAGTGCTCCAGAATGCAGGCAGAGATGGCAATTGCCATGATAGCCTGGGAGCCTAGGATTTTTTCGGTTGCGGTTTCGTGTTTGGAGTCGGTTTTCTGTTTTGCGGTGTGATGGGCTATGGGGACTGCACAGCCCCAGTGTTGCGCCCAGTAATAGATTTCGTCGCATCCTTTGGTTAAGTCGCTGTAATTATTGAAATTGAAGTCTCGGGTATGTGGGAGGTAGGTTATGAGAGTGTCTAGGACAATGACTTTTGGAGGGTTCTTCGGGGCGATCACGTTGTCGTCAAGGTATTGTAGGGGATTGAAATTGAAAGACTGTTTCTGGGCTTTTGTAAGGTCTGGAGGGCAGAAACATTGAAAAGTGTCTGGAAGTTCACGGATGCCAACGGTACGGAGTTGGGCGCTTGTGACCTTCCAGCTGCGTTGGGAGCAGTAAAGGACTGGAATGGCAGGCATGTGGCCCCACCAGCCTGCTGCTCCAAGAGCGAGACCATAGAGCATGTGGAGCTGGAATCGGCTTTTTCCTACACTGGGTGCCCCGGCAATGATGCAGATTTCGCCTGGGTATAGAACACCTTCAACAACAGCTTCAGGTTGTGCAGCTAACTTCTTGGGCATGAACGGACTCTCCTTAAAAGAAGGAGGGCTGGCGGGAGATTGGCACCAGCCCATCCTCCTCTTTGAATTCCCAGGCTGGCCAAAGCCCAGGAGGTGAACTAATGGTGAAACTACCTCTTGACTTCTCCTTATCTTAAGTCTGCATGGATATTGGTGTCAAGCGGATTCCCCCCTCTTTTTTATTCGATATCGAAAATATTAAAAAATATCGAAAATTCATGTTGACAAAATTTTTTGCCCCTCTTATAATCTTTTCATCATGGCAAAACGAACTAAGAAAAAACTCGGAAGACCCGAAAAAAAGGACACTATGACGCAGGCTGTTTATGTGCGTTTTAGGAACCAGGACTTCCTTGAATTGCAGTATCGTGCTGCCAGGGCGAGGTTGCCCATTGCCACCGTGGTCCGGAATGCGGTATTGGACTCGATGGTTAGTACAAAGAAGTAAGAAGATGTGAGAAGGGCCGGAAGGCAAAATGACAAAGAAAAGACGTGTTGATAGTGCTATTGGTACAGCGGCATCGTGGTCTCATATGCAGACTGAGTTGAAGTCTGACATTATGAACCAGATCACGGAGCTGATTGGACCTGAAGCAGCCAAGGCTACATTAGAAAGGATGAATGCCTTGGAGAAGCTGCAGTTGAAGCTGGCCTACCTCAGGCTGCATCAGGATGAGATGTCTGTCACACAGTATATGAGGGAGATGGACAAGTTGCAGGGTGAATATCAATTACTTTAAGGAGAAGAAATGACTGACGAAAGAGAGAAGGATGCAAAACCTGTTGAAGCGTTGATGATTTGGGTTGAGGGAGAGAAGGTTTGCACACGGAGAGTTGGAAACCCCAACATCTATGTGTATGGGACAAAACGTAGTGCATTCAATGCGCTTGAGAAAGAGTTTGACAAACTGTTTTTTGTTGAAGGGAAGTAGCTCATGAAGGGTGTGTGGAAGTTTTCCCGAAGTCATGACCAATGTTACATCGACTGCCCGCGGAAGGCGTACCTTACCTATTATCTTAATGGTACAGGTGTGGTGCCGCGGGGTGAGAACATCTACCAGAGCACTGGGAGTCTGGCGCATGCGATACTTGAGAGGGTGATGAAGGATGCCTTCGAGACAAGTGCTGTGCCTACCGTAGAGCGGATGAATATGTTCTGCTCTGAAGAGGTGAATGCTGCCAAGGCGAAGGTGCTTGAGGCTGGGTATGCTTACAGTGGTAGTGTGTCGGCTGCTGTGGAAGTGGAGTTTGACAGACAGGCTGCACTGGCTGAAGGGTTGGCACGGGCATGGGTTAAGGTAAGACTTCCATTCATCCTTGAGGAGTTCAGGATTGTGGCAGTGGAAGAGGAGCATGAGATTCCATTGAGCCCGGATGTTGTGCTGATGTCAAGGCTGGATGGGGTGTTGGAAAGGAAGGTGGACGGAGAGTTGTTCGCTGGGCCAGAGTTCAAGACCACAGGGTGGCTCAGCGAGGATTACGTGGAGTCGTGGAGGTATAGCACGCAGACGATCAGCCACTGCCTGGATGTGAAGCATGTCTACGGGAAGGAACCTGCGGGAGTGATGATGGAGTTCCTCTACAAGGGCATGAAGAAGAAGGCGGAGGATGGGATTTACACGTACTATTCACCGCTTGTCAGGGCGTTCAAGATGGTGGATGAGTTTGGCGGGGAGACCTACGGGTTTGACTCCTCTCTTGGGAGGAAGAGAGATTGGGTAGTGTTTGATACCTATACCATGGGTATGGAGAAGTGGATGGAGAAGATCCCTGATGAAGTGCTGGAGGGGTTGCTCGCCAACACCACGGTGTACCGGAACAAGAATGAGGCTGAGGTGTGGGTGAGGCAGGCTGTGATGAGGCAGAGGAGGATTGCTTGGGCCATTGAAGAACTGAATGCTGATAATCCTTCAGACGATCCTGTCATGGATGGAACCTTTCCTGCCCGCCTTGATACCTTCTGCCGCAGTAATCAGTACCGGCAGAAGTGCCCTTACAAGGATATCTGTTATGGTGTGGTCGATGATCCGATTGGTTCGGGAGCTTACGTGGTGAGGGTGCCACACCATCCGAGTGAGTTCGATGCGGATAGCTAATAAGCTGCAGCGGATCAGCAGGCTGAAGTATGTGGTCTGTGGGACTGACCATTGGATGTACCCATATATTGGACGGGGGAGATGCACGAAGTGTAAGCGTGAGGTGTGCGTTGACCCCTTGTTTGAAGGAGTGAAGGTTAAGTATTGTCCGTTGTGTAATCCTCAACTAACAGAACTATCAAAGGAGGAAGGGACAGATGATAAAGGTGAGCAGGTTGTTGGAGTATGAGTTTCCTGATACTGAGTCTGCCATTAGGCAGCTTCAGCAGCGGGGAGTAAAGTCCACTGTAAACTGGGGCAGGTCTTGTCAAATCACAGAGAAGTTCTATGTGACAGATGAGAATGCCTCCGTCATCAGAGCCTTGAGAATCCAAGAAACCAAAGAGGAGGTTCCTGATGGCAATGAGCAAGTGTAAAGAAAGCATCATGGTGTACGGGATCAGTGGGTCAGGTAAGACCACGCAGGGCCAGGAGCTGGCGAAGTTTGTGCACCGTGAGCTGCATAAGAAGGTTAGGCTGGTGAGCACCAGTGGTGGTGGTTGGACGAGCATCCAGCCTGCCATTGATGCAGGGCTGGTGACACCAACTTACGTGAGGACGAGACCTCACCCTGTGGAGACCCTGAACCGTCTCACGCAAGGGTGGTGGCCTGAAGATCCTGACGACCCAGAGTCACCGCTTCTACCAATTGAGAAGCAGAAAGACTGGGAGGATGTTGGTGGTCTGATGTTTGATGGTGCCACAGAGAGTGCCGACTGGCTGATGAGTTACATCGTCAGGGAGGAGGCGGCAGGGAGGATGAAGAGTTCAGCTCAGAATCTCGCGGCCAACTTCAAGGATGGGGACACGTCGTTTGGGACCCCAGGGCTGGCACACTATGGAAACATCCAGCAGAGGATGGAAGACTTTGTCACCAACAGTAAAGGTATTCAGGGGATCTATGTAATGTGGACTGCCCTTGAGCTGAAGGCCACGGATGATGAAGGCACCAAGTTGCCAATGTATGGGCCTGATATCTGTGGTAAGAAGAAGACTTCCAAAGCTCCGGCTTGGTTTGACAACACTCTGCATATGTACATTGCAGGGGCTGGTGGGCTGAAGCAGGGGACGCCTGCCACTAGAAGGTTATACCTCAACACCCACTTTGAGTCTGATGGAATTCCGTATGTCGCCAAGAACAGGGGGCATTTCTATGCTCCGCTGCCGGAGTTCCTTGAGAACACCCCCAAGGAACCCAATGCATGTTCGGTGGACCACTTCCTGAAGCTGCTTGGTGAGAGTCATGTGACTGCGACCAAGAAGTTGAAGGCGGAATTGGGGATTGGGTAGGAGTGGAGTGGAGGGTATAGAGGTGAGGCGTAAGCCTCACCCATTACACGCAGGGTTGTGTACACGGTGAAGTGTCAAGGTGCGAGGTAAGCATGAGATCAATTGTATCATGGATAGCCACAGTGGTGTTGGGTCTTGCAATGTTTGGACTCGGCATCTGGCTTGGTGACAAGAGGGTGGAACCAACACCCCAGCCTGTGGCAGCACAGGCTGCCAAGCCGACGGAGGCCACTTTCAGGAGCCTTGGGGATACATGCCACGTCATGTGCATAGAGTACGACCTGTTCGTGAAAGAGGTCACGGTAGGTGGGCAGAAACATGTGGTGGTGTACTCCCAAAGCGGTGGGATGGTAGAACTTAAACAACAATAACAACGAACAACTATTAAGGAGTTAGTAAAGATGAGTGATCCGATGATTTTTTCTGACGAACCAATTGATGTGCAGCAGGACTTTGACAACTGGGAGCCAGCTCCTGAGTTTGCACCTCCACCGCCCGCTGGGACGTACCAGACCTACCTGAGTGAGATCAGGGATGAGAAGGAAGGGGACACCCCAGTGGGTAAACGGCTCACTGCTGTTGTGGATCTCCGCATCATTGGCGGGGACAACGATGACAGAGCCATCACGTGGCAGAGGGTGAGTAATCGGGAGAGTGAGTACCAGGGTAAACGCAGAAGCCAGATGCTGGACCTCCTGAAATGCGCTGGTGTGGCACAGGCACCGAGAAGTAATCGGGAGTTCAGTGTCGCGCTGCACAGTGTGCATGACAGAGGGAAAGGTGCTCCCTTCAAGACTCAGATTGACTGGAGAGGTTTCTGCACCACCTGCTATGAGAAGAGGCTCATGGAGTTGACCGGCGGGGAGACTGTTGAGATTGCCAAGAGTCTAGCCTCCAACCTGAGCCAGGAGCAGCGCAAGGCGCTTGGTAAGTTCGCAACCAAGGCCAAGAATTATAGGGCGTTCCCTGCCATGGATGGTGACAAGGCGGGACGCAAAGACACCTTTATTTGTCCCGATTGCGGAGATGAGGTGCGGGCGCAGGTAAACATTTCACGGTTTCTGCCGTAACCTAATGGAGCCATAGGTTATGGTGGAGGGGGAGCCACCTTCTGGCAAGCAGCCTGAGTTCCTCCGTTCTCAGGTGGGGTGGTTCCCGCTTACAAAAGGTGTGAGGTAAACGGAGTTAGACATTCAAAGGAGATGAAGATGGTAAAGTTAGCAGACCAGGGAAGGGATTTGATTTCAGGGAGGCTGCTCGTGAAGGTGGACTCGAAGGTACTGGACAAGCTGCAGTATGGTTTGACAGTGCAAGGCAACTTCACGGTGGCTGTGATCACAGAGAAGGAAGACACCACCAAGATTTATGTGGGGGTGGCGAAGAAGAGTAGCATGGATGAGTATAGTTTGGTGACAGGCGCACGGATCGCCATGTCGAGAGCGTTCAAAATTTACATGAAAGCACTTCACAGAATGGAAGCCGCTTCATTGAGTAGTAATAGTGGAGATCCATTAGCCAAGGCTAAGAATAGAAAGGGTGGGATGGTGGAGAGTAAGGCGCGTTGAAACTAAATTTCAATATCAAAACGGAGGCACCAATGTTATTTGAAGACAACGATGAGCTGCACAAGAAGCTGGTTCGCAGCGTCCTGAGAGCGTTGAGGTTGGGTGGCCACGATGATGTGGCTGACGACTTCGAGCGGGAGCACCCTGAGGTGCTGGAGGATGCTCCCCCCAAATACATTATGTAAAAGTCGTGCGGCACCTGACAGGTTGAGTCCAAAGGGCTGTGACACGGCCAGCCACAACCGTCTAGGGAACCATGGTCCCGAAGAGTGCCGCCTTAATTGCGCCTCAGCCAGTGGTAAGCCTGTCGTAGGGCAACTGGGGCGCTAATAGTTTTGAGGCAGGGTAGCTCAAACGGTAAGAGCATCAGGTGAGAGAGAGCCTGAGAGATTGGTGGTTCGAATCCACCCCCTGCTTCCACAAAGTGTAAAGGTTGTAGCGGTTTAGGCGGTTTTCCTGGCACAGCACAGGATGCAGGGCTCCCAATGGTGGGGGCAAACACACAAACAATTGGAGTTCACATATCTATGGAAACTGTGATCGAAATCCAACATAACGTGCAAAGGAATACCCCCACGCTGTGGTGGGGGTACGAACATGAGGAGGCAGAGATGCATAGATTCATCATGGTGGTAGGCAAGTTCCTTATAGCTGCAGGAGTCACAGCATTTGCAACAGTCGGAGTAATGGCTGCGGTGTGCATGGCTATGGATTGGGATGAGGGTGAATGGATGGTGAGCCTGTTCCTTGGTGGAATAATCAGCGCGTTCCTGGGGTGCGTGACGTGTGCCATTGGGGAGCAGTTGGAATAGGGAGGGGAGATGCGAGAAGAAACAGTAGACTTGATAGCGAAGTGCACGTTGGCTGCTGCTGCATTTATAGGTGGGATAGTGGTGCTGGCAACAGTGCTGATCGTGGGATTGGAGTTGTGGCCTGGGGCATATCCAGTAGCCGTAAAGATCATCATGGTCACTGTAGGAGCGGTTGTGTTCTCAGTGCTGGTGGCTATGGGACTGATGGTTATCAATGATTAGGGAGGGGAGATGATCAGAGTCACGATTGAGATGGTACCGTTTGGGATTGAGGCCGCCAAACGTCCTATCAGCACCATCCAGATTGTCAACACTATGGAGGGTACGCATGAGGTGGGGAATTACAGAGCCATTATCTACGAAAACGGGGAGAAGAAGAAGGCGGTTGAGGTCAAGGGGTTTGTGCGGAGCAGGGGTGCAGTACAGCTACTGAAGGAAGTCTTGAAGAAAGTGAGATCCAATGCTCGCTAAACCTACAAGGTGTGCAGCATGTAGTCTGCTGAGGACTGGTCAAGGGTTCTCAAACGGGACAGGGAACGGAACAAGCAGGGTGCTCTTACTTGGTGAAGCGTTGGGGGCACGTGAAGCACAGATGGGAGTGCCGTTTGTGGGGGATGCCGGGGTACAGCTTACCAGAATCCTGGAGAGGGTGCAGCATGGCAGGCAGGAGTTCAGACTCAACAACACCGTGCGGTGTAGACCACCCAACAACTTCCTTGAAGGTGCACCATGGGAGGACGACGCGATTAACAATTGCACCACCTACTTTCTGGATGAGCTGGCCAAACATAAGCCATCTGCAGTGGTGCCGATGGGGAATGTGCCTACGAACTTTCTGCTGGGTAGGGCGCTGAAGGGGGGCATCGAAGACCGCAGAGGTTACGTCTACTCATGTACCTTCAGCGGGCACTCCTTCCATGTTGTACCCACCTATCACCCTTCGTTTGTTATGCGTGGTCAGCAGAACCTCACAGACGTTTGTTCCATTGACATCAGGAGAGCGCTCAGGGTGGTGAGGGATGGTTATCGGGAACCTGATCATCACTACATCGAGAACCCCACCTCAGCAGATTTGCTGCGCTTTTATGCCAGCTGCAAGACAGCCTGCGCCAACGGTAAGTGGCTCAGCGCTGACATTGAAACACCAACCTCCGGGGGAGCAACAGAAGATGAGTACGGTACGATTGTGGACACTGAGATTATCAGGGTTAGCTTTAGTTTTGACCCTCACCATGCCATTACCATCCCATTCACATACCACACATTCGATGTCATCCAGCAGATCCTGGAACTCCCGTGGGCGTATACGGTGTTTTGGAATCAGGAGTTTGATGTGCCCCGTCTGCAGTCCAAAGGTATTACGATTGGAAAAGTTCTGGACGCGATGTACATGTGGCACTTCCTCCAGTCAGCACTACCCAAGGGCTTAGGGTACGTGGCCACCTTCTTCACAGAGCTGAAGGAGTGGAAGAGTCTAAGCATGGAGCTGCCGGAGTACTACAGCTGTGTGGACGCCGACGCCACCACGCAGATCACCCAGAAGATCCATGAACTCCTGGTGCAGCAGAACCGGTTCCACATGTTCGAGAGCCACTACGTGATGCTCCAGCCCATGCTGGTGGAGATGGGGAACACCGGAGTGCTGGTTGATCCGGTGCAGCAGGAGAAGTTCAGAGGTGAGATTGACAAAGAGTTAAGGAGGATAGACGATGAAATCCAAGGAGCTGTGCCCCTTGAAGTTAGAGGAGTTAAATACAGGAAGAGCTTTCCCCCTGACGCAAGACTTGGTGAACAAGTTCGCGCTTCTGACCCCCATTGGACGTGGGATTTTGACCGTAACACAGGAGAGTGGATCGAGCGTCAGACTTTCCTTTACAATAGCCCCGCACAGGTTGTTAGATATATGCGTTTCAAGGGACACCCAGTCCCTACAGACCACAAGACAGGAAAACCCACGACCAGTGCAGATGAGATTGAAAAACTTGCAGACAAATTCCCCGATGACCCTCTATACGTCAGAATCATAGGGGCACGGGAGTTTCGGAAGATCATTGGGCAGTACATTGATGGGTACGCACCGGACCCTGATGGCAGGGTGAGGACGCATTTTAATAGGAAGCCATCAACGTGGCGGACCAATTCAGAGAGACCCAATGTGCAGAATGTGCTCAAGAGGGGTGGGTTTGCTGATGAGTACAGGAAGCAGTTCGTGGCGGGGGTAACATCTGATGACTAAATGCTACTTAGTGGAAGCAGACTACAAGGCCCTGGAAGCCCAGCTGGTGGGGTATTACGCAGGGGACCCTGGGTACCTCAGAGCGGCGAAGATGGGGGTCCACGCCATCCTGCAGAGTCATGTTCAGGACAAGGTGATTGACCTCAGCTTGCCAGACTATCAGATCCTGGATATGGTGAGGCGGCTGAAGAAGGATGACCCAGTGATGTACGACAACTGTAAGCATGTCGTGCATGGGAGCAACTACGGGGGGTCTGCCAAGAGAATGAGGATGGAATTCCCTGATGCCTTTGAGAGTGTGGCTGCGGCCAAGCGCATCCAGGATATCTACTTCAGCACCATTGCAAGGAAGGTTAAACAGTGGCAGCAGCATACACTCCATCTGGCGTACCAGCAGCACTTCCTTGAGAACGTCTTCGGGTACAGGCATTACTTCTGGGATGCGCTGCACTATGTAGGCAACACTTTGGAGTGGGGCACAGATGCCAAGAAGGTGCTGGCATTCCTGCCACAATCCACAGGAGCGGGCGTTCTCAGTGAAGCCCTACTGAGACTCCACACCTTCCCTGAAGTCTTCAGGATGGCACGCTGGATCATCCACGATAGTCTCCTGGCGGAGATCCCTGAGGACAAACTACCGTGGGCCATCGGGGTGATTAAGCATTGTATGGAGTATCCCATCGCGCTACTTGGTGGGCTGAGTATTGAAGTTGATGTGAAGATCGGTGTGAACTGGAGCCAAATGAAAGATTACAAAGGAGAGATTATGGAGGTGACGCAGTGAAACAGGTACCAATTTTATTTCTTGGTGACAACCCTGCCCTGACAGGGGGGTTGAGTCGTATCGGGCGGGAGGTAGCCAACATCGCCTGTGGGGTGGAAGGGTTGAGGGTGGGGTTCCTGGGTAGAGGTGGCTTGCCATCCTCTAAGTTGCCCTTCATGCAGTATACCTTCCCTGAGTCAGACCAGTGGGGAGAGGGGTGGCTGCAGAGCGTGTGGGAGGACTTCTCCCGCGGGGAGAGTGGCATCGTCATGACCATCTGGGACCCCTCACGACTGCTCTGGTTCAGCAATCCCGTGGGGATGCCCAACGAGAGGTGGCTTAAGTACCCACCCTATCTGAAGTGGGGATACTTCCCGATTGATTCCACCGGACCCAATGGGAAGCTCTCAGTGCTAGCGAAGGCAGCCATTGCAGGGTTCAACAGGGTGCTGGCTTACGGGCTCTACGGGAGCACCACCATCAGCAAGTCATTGGAACTGCAGGAGGCGGTGGAGTTCTTGCCTCATGGAGTCAACATGGAGAAGTTTCAACCAAGAGACTCCAAGGGCACACGCCTCGGCCTTGGGGTGGGAGAGGGCAAACTCCTGGGTGTGGTCATGACCAATCAGGTCCGCAAAGACTGGGGCCTCGCGTTCCAGACTATGGCTATCCTACATAAGCGCATCCCAGGACTCAAGGTGTGGTGTAAGACAGACTCAATCGACCGTCACTGGGATCTCAGGGCGTTGACCATGGACTATGGGTTAGCGGATGTGGTGATCATCGACCTCAACGATCACACCGATGAGGAGATGAGTTACTTCTACTCTGCGTGTGACCTCACATTCCTGCCGAGTCTGGGTGAAGGGTTTGGGTACCCCATTGTGGAGTCACTGGCGTGCGGTGTGCCGTGCGTGCATGGAGACTATGGTGGTGGGGTTGACCTCATCACGGATCTCTCGTGTCTGGTGGGACCAGTGGCGTACCGACTGGATACCCGTTACAACTGTGAGCGTCCTGTCTATGATGCTAACGACTGGGCAGAGGCTGTTGAGAGAGTACTTGACCACCCCCAAACTTTGGAGTTACGCAGGGAGTCTGTCAGCTACCTTGACTGGAAGGTGCTGCGTCCACAGTGGGAGAAGTGGTTCAAGGATGGATTGGTGCTGGACTAATGGAGGATAAGGAATTGAAATTGACAATCATAATCCCCACCTGGAACCTGGGGGAAGCAACCAAGACCAAAGAGATCCTTGAGGAGCACGGCTCCCCGGACCTTGACGTGATCATCCTCAACTCACCCAACACCTCAGCCGTGGACAACTTGGCCAAGGGTGGGGAGATGCCTGGAGACATCATAGGGTTCCTGCATGATGATGTCAGGGTGTTTACCAAGGACTGGGACAAGGACGTGGTAAGGTTCTTTGAGTCTCACCCAAAGTGTGGGATGCTAGGGTTTGGTGGTGCTGTGGGGTTAGGTACGGATAATTTGTATCAGGCCCCATATGACTACCATCAACTTGCAAGGGTCAGATTCATGAGCAACATGGTGGACGCCGAGGATCATGGGGACAGGGTGATTGTTCCCCAGCGTGTGGCTGTGCTGGATGGGTTCTCCCAGATTATACGTAGAGAAGCCTATGGTGAAGTCGGTGGGTGGCGGAAGGTACGCAACATGGGCCTCACCTTCCACATGTATGACGCCGCTATGGCCTGCATGATGGCGGAGCATGGATGGGAAGTGTGGATGCTGCCTGTGAGCTGTGAACACCTTGGGGGACGCACCTCAGTCAGCAAGGCATATGACTCCTGGCTCCGCAGCCAAGGTATCAAAGGCGACCAGCAGGTTCATGAGGAAGCACACAAGGTAATTTACAGAAGGTTCAGACACATACTCCCGCTGAGGGTGGAGGCTTAAAATGGTAGACAATGACAACCTTTACATCTGCAACGAGCACCCAATGCCAGTGATGTACCGTGGGATGAGTTGCCCATGGTGTGATTTCATCAAGGCCATGAAGGACAAGACTGTGGCTGAGTACAAGCGGGGGTTCTTTGACGGAGCCACCGCGGCGAACAGAGATAGGGATAGGGAAGCAGCAGCGACCAAACAAAAGGAGGCTGAGAATGTGGCTCAAAAAAGCAAAGAGTCAGAAAACGAAGGACAGATTTTTGAGATTGGTATTTGAAGACAACACCTCACGGACTGTTGGGGTGGGTAGGAATTGTGTGGTGCGGTACAACATGCACAACAGCACAACTATTCTGGTGTACGTATGCAACACCGAAACTTTTGAAGATGTAGCATGTTACACAAATGTTAAATATTATGAGGTGACAAAAGATGAGTGATTACCATGGTGAAGACAACGTAGACATTGCTCCACACATGGAGACCCTTGAGAGGTATGCGGAGAAGGCGGCGTTCATTCTGGAGATCGGGTGCGGTGCAGGGAATGGGAGCTGCAGGGCGTTTAGGCGTGGACTGGCGAAATCCCAAGTACCTCCCGAATTGAAATTGCATATCAGTATCGACATCAATTCAGAGCACCCTGCATATGATAGACCCACAGAGCCTTACTGGTACAAGGTGAGTGGGGATAGCAGAAGTCAGGAGGCTTTCAACAAGGTGCTGGACACTGTAGCCAATTACTCATTGGGTGACAGGACACCAGACATCATCTTCATCGACACCGACCACACCTATGAGCAGATGCAGCTTGAGTTAGAGCTGTGGGACAGGCTGGCTGGACCCAACACAATCTGGCTCTTTCATGACACCTGGATGGGTGGACCCTACAACCACATGACTGACGCCATCAAGGAGTTCGCCGCGGCCCACGGCTTAGTCTATAAGGATCTCTCCAAAGCGAGTCACGGCCTCGGCTGGATGGGGAGGGACAATGGCTAATGTCAATTGGGTCCTGATGCCAGCCCGTAACGGCATCCATGTCACACAGGCAGCAATCAAATCGGTGCTGAGTCAGGATGTTGGTGGTGCCATGAGGGTGCTGCTCATGGACAATGCCACCACTGACGGCACCTACGAGTGGGCAAGGGCGCGGTACCCCAATGTGATCACCCTCCGCCACGATCCACCTCTCAGCGTGGCTGAGAGCTGGAACAAGGGTTTGGGGATACTGTTTGAGAACACAGGGGTGGAGGAGGTGCTGGTGTGTAACAACGACATCGTGCTCCGCCCCGACACCTACCGTAGACTGCTCCTGGATGGTGGGAGCTTTGTCACAGCGGTGGGGGTAAATAAGCAGGAGGACATGAGGCGTCAGGGATTTGTGGAGCTGATAGGCTTTGAGGACAAGGTAAAGATCGGCAAGTTCCTGGAGATGGGGATCAACCTTCACGGTGTGGTCCACGTGGGTACCAATGATGGGTATGAGATCCAGTGGTACCAGAAGCTGGGCCTGGATGTGATGGGGTTTGAGCCTCTACTGCGAGCATACCTTGAGTGTTGTGAACATTACCCTGACGCCATCATGCACAACTGTGCTTTAGGATCTGAACATTACACAGCCACCCTTCACAAGGCAGGCGGTGATGGTGCTGGGTCTACGTTCCTGCACTGTCTCACGGATGAAAAGTTCATTGCGGATCAAGAGGCTACGGTGAAACCCTTAACCTACTTCAAGGTAGACAGGAATTTCGACTGTCTGGTGGTGGACACCCAGGGCATGGAGCTGAGTGTCTTGAAGGGGGCGGAACCAATTCTGCATCAGTTCAAGTGTCTCAACATCGAATGCTCCCGAACCCCAATCTATGCAGGTGAAGCTCCTGCACAGGAGGTGGTGGATTGGCTGGCAGAGCGTGGGTTCACTGCCATCACACCCATTGAGGACCACAACGATATACTGTTCGTGAGGGATGACGTCTTGGGCAGGCGTCCTCATCCAGACTTCAGCTGCTATCTGATTCGCAAGGAGGTATGGGAGCGGGTGGGGAAGTTTGATGAAGGCTACAAGATGGCCTTCTGTGAAGACAACGACTACCATGTGCGGCTCCACATGGCAGGGGTGGATGCGCACAGCATAGATCTCCCCTTCTACCATGTGGGTAGTAACACCATAAACACATTACCCACTGCGGAACGGGAGGAACTCTGCAAGGCTGCTGATGCGAATCGTGAGTACTTCAAGTCCAAGTGGGGGTTCGGCATCGGAACCCCCGAGTACAGCAACTTCTTTACTGCTCCGACTGCTGGTGGGGTGTAGTCAGTAGTCTGGTCTCAATGCGCATCACGCGGGTGAGAATGTCATTGAGAATCAGACTTGATGCAGCATTGTTGTGGATAGTACTGTCGATATGATGGGCTGTGATATTCTCAGTCATCTTCTCGATGGTTCTATCCACAGCAGATTTGCACATGGAACATCCGCTTTTCATCTGTTCTACCTCTGTGGTTAGTTTAGTTATACGGTTGTTGTAAACAGGCATGGAGCCGAGGGCTGTGATAACACCCCCAGCAATTGCAGCAAGTCCAATCTTCAAGATCTCTGCGAACAGGGATTCAGTGATCACGGGGGATGCCATTGGAACCATCCTCATTTCTTTCTGGAAGGTGGTGGTGGAATTTCAGCAGCCTGCAGAACACGCAGCTCAGGAATGTCTTCATCCCTTATGCCCTTTGCACGCTGGTCTGCTATTCTTTGTCGTAGGTCGGTCTTAGATCTGAGCACAGGGGTGGAGCGATTTATTGCCTTGGGAGCAGACTTACCTCTCCATATTCCTGGTCTGCCCAAGACATCAGTTTCGAAGGTGGCATTCCTTATATCTCTGACCACGTCACGGGCCAGTCGACGTAGAGTAACATCATCCAGCTTTTCATAGCCTGCCTTTATTGATGCTCCTCTTGTAGCTTTGAACCTTCCAATGTCACCTTTGTATAATTTCTTGGCGTAGTTCAGTGCGTCTTCCCACGCCATGCCTTGGATGTTTTTTATCCTGGTAGACTCTAGGGGATCTCCTGCTAATGAGCCACCTCTGTAGTATTTGGTACCAGAACCTGCTGGATATTTCAGCACATCATATTCGCCACCCCCACCAAACTTACCAGCACGTTCTGCAACAGATTCCCATGGGGTTGCGTGTGTGAACTCTTGGCCTCCTGCAGGTTTAGATCCTCTACCTTTGGGTACTCCACGATACAGAGTTGATGGCTTAGGCATTTCTGTGGTTTTGCCCATCAGCCAGTCCAGTACGTCATCCTCATTCACACTACCTAAAGCCTTGGCAGTTTTTTGTTGGGCTTCCTTATAAAGGTCTGGTGCATTTTCCTTGGCCCACTCCAGGAGAAAGGCACGTTCCTCTGCGGGGACAGCTTCAGGGGTAGGTGCGGGTGGAGGAGTGGAGCGTTTGGCGAGGCGAGCCTGACGTTCTCCCCAGAGACGTACACCACGGGGAGATCTGCGGAGACCTTCTGGGACTTCGCGGGGGACGGTGAAAGACTTGGTGGTGGAAGGCTCTGTAAGTTTGGCGGATGTCTTAGGCTTCTTCCGCATCTCCTCCAGAATCCGTTTGGCTTCCTCTGGTGTGGCTTTAGTCTCCTGACGTTTACGGAACTCCTCGGCAGACATGCTGCCTGGAGGTGGCGTGGTGGCACGTTCAGGGAGAGCTGCTCCTGGAGTGTACTGCTCCTGCCCTCCAACACCTTTACCCTTGGGCGGCGGGGTGGGTTTGATCGGCTCGGATGCACCAGCCTTCTTACCCTTCCTGGTCTTGGCAGCCTGCTCCTGTGCCGTAACCATCAGCTCCTTGCGGGCTTTCAACTCTACAATCTGATCCTTCATCCTGGTGATTTGGTTGCGGGCAGCTTCAGCCTGCTCAGGGATGTTCTTGTCAGCATAGTCCTTGGCCATGCGTTCGTAGTCTGGGATGATGCGCTGAAGCTCGGCTACGGCGTTATCCACTTCCTGTGGGGTGCGGGCACGATCTGTCAGGGTGGGTGGCTCCGGCAGGTGGGAGGCACCTGTCTCAGTGTAACCAAACTCTGGCTTGGCCACTTCCCCTCCAGCCTTCTTCATGGCTTTCTCCACCCGCTTGAACTCCTTCTTGGTAGCAGGAGTTATCTTGGTGGAGGGTTTGGTCTTGGACGGCTTCAGCTCTGGGTGCAGGGGGCGAAGTTCAGCTGAGAAGTAGGTGCCATACTCTGACGTAGCGGCTGGAGTAGGGGTACGCTTCTCACCCTCTGTGACATACTCAGGGTCCATGACCTTGCGGATCTCATCGTAGCGGGAGATGGCAGACTGAGGAGTCTGCACCCTGCCTTCAGCAGCAGCCAGGGTGCGCTGACCTTCCTTAGATACCGTGGGTCCTTTGTGGCGCATGGTGACACGCTGCACGTCACGGCCTTTGTACATGCGGTGCTTGATGATGGTGCCATTCTCTTCGGTGCTATCTTCCAGGAGCTTGAGAAGTTTGGCATCTTCAGGGTCAGGACTGCCACGGAGGGCATCCTTAATTTCTGTGGCTTGGTCAGCAGGTATAATCTCCTGCTCCACCTTCACACCAATCTCATCGTCAGGCAGGATGTGTTTCTCCATAGACCCAGGTTTACGGGGGACAGTGATCTGCGGCCCAAGCTGGGTGGTGCGCTGCCCGAAGCGCGGGATCGGGATGGCGGTGGATTTCTCCCCAGCAATGGGGATGAAGTCGTTGGCACCAATGACCCAGGGTTCCTTGTCCCAGTCGTTGGGCATGAACGCATACCGTCCGGTGGGGGCGTTGGTGCGGTAGTTGCGGACGTTGTACAGGATCTGACCTTCACGACCCTTATATTTAACCTGGACGGCGGGACCTTTGCCTTGTTCAAAGGCATCAACCGTGGCTTGCAGCTCCTCAGGAGTCTGTGGTGTGGCACGAGACAGAATAGGCTGGCCAGGGGCCTGCTCACGCTTCTGGATGGTGGCAGCTTTAACCTTGCTCACGTCAGCGGTCACAGTCTCAGGCTTACCGGTGGGTCCGATGCGTGTGATGGTGCGCATCTCAGGAGCCCCAGGTGCCACCCTAACTCGTTCCTTACCAGCACGCTTCTCGGCGGCGAGCTTGGCATAGTAGGCGTCACGTTCAGCTGTGGTGCGGTAGGGTTTGCCTCCTGCCCCAGTGGTGGGTCCGGTGACGTCGACACCAAAGGCAGCCTCAGGTTCAGCTGCACTCTTGGCCATGGCACGCTCAATGGAACCAGGGGTGGGAGCAGGCCCAGCCTCAATAACCGGCCCCACAGGAGGCGCGGCTGCAGGCGGAGTAACGGCGGGTGGTGTGGAGGGGGCGGCAGCAGGCGTAACCGGAGGCTGAGCTGCAGGGAGGGCAGGGGCTTCCGGCAGCACTGAGGTTGGTGCTCCTGGCTTAGGCGCACCCCCTCCATACTGCTGGTGCATGAGCTGGATTTGCTGACGCATCAGGTTGTTGCTCTCCACGAGGGCACGCACAAGATCATCCATGGACATCGGGGTGGCAGCGGGGGGAGCTGGTGCACCAGGGACCTCAGGTTCTGAGGGGAGAGTGACAGGCTTCGAGGTGTAAACTTCCTCACCCTTCATGGGGTAGGGTTGAGGTGCGGGACCCAGCACCGGGGCTGCAGGCTTGGCAGGGTCGGTGACAGAGGTGTAGTACTCACGCGGCATACCCTGCTCAACTTGGGTGCGAGCCACCTTACCAAGGGATGTCGGGGTGGTGGCGGTCTTGAATGACCGCGCACCGCTGGGGGTGCGGGAGACAACTGGCGCACCTGCACCCATACCTTGCACCAGGGCAGGACCACCCTTGTACATCTCTCTGATCTGCGGGATAGTCGGGCCTGGGGTGGGAGCTGGAGGGTTGCCGTAGCGTTCCATCCACTGGCTCATGGTCAGCTTCTCAGGCTGGCCGGAGGTGCGGTCCACGATGGTGGTGTTCTCGTCATTGAAGCCCATACCCTTAAGGCGGGCATTGACCATGTCAGCTTCAATGTAGCTGTTGGGGGCTTGCTCAATGGTGACTGTGGCGTGGCTCCCCTTGGGGACTCTTATGGTGTCGCCTTGGATGTTGGTGATGCGCACTCCACGCTGATCGTAGCGGTGGATCAGGCGTCCTTTGGGTCCGTGGACGTCCACCTGCATGAAGCCACCTTCGTCACCGAGAACCTTCCCAATGGTGGCCATCGTGCCTGCGGTGGGAGCAAGGTTGGCTTCAGTCATAGTGGCACCGGTTGCGGCCATGCCCATGTTGGCGACATTGTGGGTGAGGAGGCGGGTGCCTTCCTGGATGTCTCCACGCTCGAAGGCAGCTTTCATCTCAGGCATGGACTGAGTGAGACCATGGATACCCTGGGCGGTGAAACCCACTTTCATCAAACCCTGGATCATGGACTCTGGGATGCGGGTGGCCTTGGATAACCCTTGTATCATAGGACTCACAGCCACAGCAGAGGCAGCACCCACTGGGGTGTTGAAGAAGTCAATCATCTCGCCAGCACCCTGCATTGCACCCATGGCTGCTGGCATCTGCTGACCATAGGTTTTGCGGAGAGGTGTGGGGAGAGCTTGACCCAGCCCTTGGGTGGGTGTGACTTCACGCTCTGAGAACACCTTGGCAGCCTCACCAAACCGCATCGGGAACAGTGGGCGGTTGTAGATGGAGGTCTCAGATTCCAGTTCCTGGGGCGAGGTGAGCTTGGATGGTTGAACCGGTTTGTATCCAGGAGGTGGCTGAAGTGGATTGGTCGTTCCCATGATTACTCCTCTACTGAGAGTCCTTCAATTTCCAGAGGGCCTGACTGTTCAGGGGTGAAGTTCTGGCGCTGGGCTGCTGTGGGGAGATGCACGACACCACGTTGAGCTGCTCCAATGATACCAGTACGGACTGCTCCTGCGGAAGTGCCCTGGACTTTGAGGTGGTTGACTACGTTTCGCACGCTGCCTGCGTCTCCCATTCCAAGGACGTAGCCTATCCCTTTGATAACATGGCGACCTTTCACTCCTGCGGTTCCTGGACGAGTCACCGCCCTGGCTACAACTGAGGCAATCTGCTCTGGAGTTATCCCCTGTGCAGCCTTGGCTTCGTCACCTGCAGCAGCGGCGACAGCGGCATTGAGTTTGGCCTCAGCCTCTTGGGCGCGACCACCTTTGGAGAGGGTGGTCATCTGGGAGTAGAAGTCGTCGAGGGCGCTGCGGAGTTCTGGGTCACCATGGGAGATCATGTTCTTGGTGAAGTTGCTGAGCTTGGACCAGCCTGCATACTCCTTGCGGGAAGTGAGATAGTCATGGATCTGGCGCGAGGCGTTGCGCATGGCCACAGGGCGGGAGGCTCCAGTGCCGCCACCCAAGTTGGGGACCTTATTGACAAGGGTGTTGAGGGTGTCACCACCAGGGCGGATCAGGGCTTGGTCAAACACATAGGGGTTGAACTCACTCTTGGAGGTGGCAAGGTTCACAGCGTCTCTCCAGTGTGCCTGCCATAGAGCGTCTGCACCAGCGGGGCCGGTCTGGTTGGTGTAGCGGATGATGTCCACGGCACCGCTGTTATTGGAGCCGAGGAGTTGTCGCACAGTGCTGGAGGTGAGAGCCTTCTGGGAAGCACGGCCCTCAGCTCCACCAAAGAGTTCAGCCTTCTTTGCCCAGAGTTCACGTCCGGTGGCTCTCCACTGGGCAGCCTGGGCTGGCTTGACTTTGGCGTTGACTGCAGCTCCGGAGAGAGTCTCGTCAATGGCTGTCTGGAACTTGGCCAGAGCCTGAGCAGCGGCACGCTTGAACTTGTTGGAGGTTCCAGGGACATCGGTGCGGGCATACTTGGCAAGGTCACTGGCCTGCTGCATGGCTTCGTCGAGGTTGACAATGTAGCGTTTAGGGTTGGTGAGGCGTTCAAGCATGGTCATGAGTTGGCTGTCGGGTTTGATGCCAATGTTCTGGGCATGGTACTTGAGTTCCTCGAATTCTGGGGCCAGGGATTTGAGGTCGAAGGGAGATTCTATAGGGTAGGGGTTGAAGATGGGGCGGGTGTAGGTTTCGCCATCTTCACCGACAAACTTCTCTTCACCGATCACCATGGTGTTGGGTTCTTTGATATTGCTGGGGTGCTTCAGAAGGTTGTCGAGCTTGTTATACCCCTTCTTGCGTGCAGCTGCAGCCATGCCGCGTTCTTGAGTTTTGATGGATTCACCGAGGGTCTGGGTGAGGGTGGAAGGGTCCATCTGAACGCTCTTACCCATGAGATCTGGTCGGCCTGCACCGATCTGCTCCCCTAGGTCATAGGCTTGGCGTTCATGCTGCATCCATGGGGGGATGCCAGCAAGTTCCTGCTGGCGGAAACCCAAGACTCCAGGCTTCTTCTGAGTCTTCAGCTCGAAGGTGGGTTGAGGTGCAGCAGGGGTGAACCGGCCAGACTGGAGGAAGGTCTGCTCAGGGGTCATACCCGCTCCGCTGATGAGCTGGGGTGCCTTGCGAGCTAGAGTTCCTTCGAGCATGGTGGCTGTGGCTTGGCCACCACCTGCAGCAAGGATGTCACCCATGTAGTCTTGCCAGCGCGGAGGTGGTGTGGGGACGCCAAAGAGTTTGTCGAGGACAGCCACTGCACCTCTGGTGACACCAGCACCCACAGCTGCTCCACCAATGGGAGCAAGAGGGCCTGCTTCAGGAAGGAGGAGTCCGGTTGCGCCGACGCCAGCAGCAGCACCAAGGGCCGGGACAACCACGTTACGCAGCCCTGTGTTGAACCCGCTAAGGCCCTGCTGGATGTTGCGCTGTGCGGCAGCTTCAGGCTTGAAGTACTCGCTTGCAGCCTGAGCCTGAGGGTCGAACTCAAACCCTCCAATCAGTTCCTCACCCTCTTCAAGTTGTGGAGTTTTACCATTAGCCATGTATGCTCCTTACTTTTTGGGTCTCGGCATGGTGTCCTTGCCACTCTGGGCTGCCTTGAGGGTGGAGGCATGGGGGTCGAAGATCAGCTCAAACGGGCGCAGGTTCACTGGTTTGGCTCTGCCACCCTGAGTGACGAGGGAGTCTACGTTGGCCCACATGAGCTTGCCAGGGTATTGCTTAGACTCTGTGACGATCTGGTACTGGTTGCCGTGGTACAGGCGGACATCACCAACCTGGGGTGACCCTGGCATCCATGGAGCCTTGGGGCTGTGCATCAT
>JBAZFD010000001.1:0-26612 GCA_041653575.1 Thermodesulfovibrionales bacterium | reverse complement strand
CCGTTCGTTGAGGCTGTGCATGGTGCAGCCGTTGAAGCCTTCCAGTGCGCAGATGCCGTTGAGCTCCCGGACGAGTTCTTTCAGGCTGTTTGAGCCCCTGTAGGGATGGGAGGGGATGAGGACGCCGCCCAGCTCGTTCACGATACGGCTGAGGTCTTCCACCGGGGCATATTTGAGGAGGAGGGGGTCCGTGTCCACGCCGAAGACAAGGCAGTGGCCCTCAGCCGCGGAAAACTCAACGCCCCTGAAGATCATGATCCTTCTGTTGTATTTCTCCCTGAGCTTTTCCGCGTGTTCAGAGGCGGCGTAGGAATAATGCTCTGTGAAGGCTATCCCATGGAGTCCCTTGTTAATGGCCTTTTCGACAATTGCTTCCGGGTCTGCTTCATTGTCCCCGCTGAACCGGGTATGGATGTGGAGGTCAATCCTGAATGACATACCATTAATTGTAACCCGAATAGTGAGGGAATGCAAAGCGCCTCCGGCTGGACACTCCTGACAGATCAATAAAGAGAGAGGGTTTCTGCGGATAAGAATCCACCATCAAAAAAACTCTGTGTTTGCGCGGGTACGCATTCTCACTCATTCTCGCTTCGCTCCGAGGCACCGGGCCGTGACGGCCCGCTGAAACCGTTCGAAGGCATCCCCGCGCAAAGTTGATGGTGGATTCTGGGCGGATAAGGCTGCTTGACAGGGTTCTGCAAATCTGTTAGGTTTTGCTTATGCCTCTGGCCGCGCGGGAGGCTTTCTGCGGGTGATCGAAGGAGGCAGGATGAGCAGTGTTATAAATCAGCTGGCAGCCCGGTTTACCGCCCTTTCCGAAGGAATGGGGATTGCCGTGACAGCCGGCGGCCTTCTTGCTCTTACAGGATGGGTTTTTGATATCGCGGCATTGAAGAGTGTCTATCCCCACCTGGTGTCAATGAAGGCGAATACCGCAGTCTGCTTCGTCCTCCTCGGTATTTCGATATGGCTTCTTCAGGAGAGGCGGCTTACACCGGGAACCCGCCGCATTGCCTGGGTCTTTTCCTTTATGGTCTCGTTCATCGGCCTCCTCACCCTCATTGAATACATACTGAAAACGGATTTCGGCATTGATCAGCTCCTCTTCAAAGAGGCGCTTGGTACGGTGGGCACTTCCCATCCCGGACGGATGTCGCCCAAATCAGCGCTGAATCTGTTCCTTTCAGGCATTGCCCTTATCCTCCTGGACCGGCAGACCGGGACCGGGAAAAGGCCCTCGCAATTTCTGATTATTCTTGTGGGGCTTTATTCACTCACGCTCCTGAGCGGGTATATCTACGGCGTACCGCAACCCTATCGTGTTGTCACCTATACCGGTATAGCGGTGAATACGGTCATGGCCTTCATCCTTGTCTCCATGGGGATACTCTTTGCCCGTCCCACGCAGGGGGTGATGAAGGTCTTTACCAGCGATACCCTCGGAGGACTCCTGGCTCGGCGCTTTATCTTTGTCGTCATTTTCATCCCACCCCTGCTTGACCTCCTGATAGAACTGGGTGGGTACTGGGGGCTTTACAGCAGTGTCTTTGAACCGGTGCTGCACAGCATCGTCATTGCCAGCGCCTTTCTCCTCATCACCTTTATCACTGTCCGGATCCTGGACCGCATCGACAGTGAGCGGAAGACAGCGCTCGGTAATCTTCACCGCTCCGAGGAGCGTTTCAGGGTAGCAGCCGAGAGCACAACCGATTTTATATGGGAATGGGACATTGCGCAGGGATCCCTGGATTGGTACGGCGCCGTTGATGCCTATCTCGGGTATGCGCCTGAGGAGTTTCCCCGGACCCTCAAGGCCTGGGACCTGATAGTTCATCCCGAGGACTATAAGAGGATCATTGCGAGTCTTGAGGAGCATCTCAGGATGCACAGGCCTTACCGTGAAGAATACCGGGTAGTGAGGAAGGACGGGAGTCTCTGTTTCTGGCTGGACCGAGGCACAGCCCTTTTTGACGGAGAAGGCAGACCCTACAGGATGGTCGGGGCCTGCAGCGACATAACAGAGAGAAAACACCTGGAGGATGCGCTGAGAGACAGTGAGCGGCGCTACCGGAATATCTTCGAGTCTGCGCCGGTCTCCATCTGGGAGGAGGATTGGTCTGAAGTGCTTTCGGAAATGAAGGAGCTGCGCCATGGAGGGGTGAAGGACTTTGCCCGTTTCTTTGATGAGAACCCTGAGTCAGCCGGGAAGCTGTCGGCCAGGGTGCGGATTCTCGATATCAATAATGAAGCGGTAGCCATGTTCGGCGCCAGGGACAAGGCTGAGGTCCGCTCCTCTCTTGCTGCAATTTTCTCCACTGAGGAGTCAAAGCGGCTTTTCATTGATGAGCTGGTGGCTCTGGAAGAGGGGAAGCCGCTTTACAAGACGGAAATGACCCTGAAGACCTTGCAGGGAGAGCCTGTCTACGTCCTTCTCACCATGCTCCTGCCTGAGAGGCGGCTCGCTCCTGAGAGGAGATCAAGCTCCGGCGCAGCCATTGTTACCCTCATGGATATCACCCGCAGGAAGCAGGCTGAGGAGATGAGGCTGAAGCTGAGCGCCTTCCTTGACGCAACCTCCGACTTCGTGGCCATCAGCAACAGGGATGGCCGCGTGATCTATCTCAACAAGGCCGGCAGAGCGATGATGGGTATCCCTGATGATGAGGCGATCAACAGCCTTGAGATCTCCGGCTTCTACCCTGAATGGGCATTCCCGGCCATCTGGAGCGTGGGAATACCCACTGCCCTCAGCCAGGGCACATGGCATCATGAAACAGCGATCAGGGACCGGCAGGGCAGGGAGGTCCCTGTCTCGCAGGTCATTGTTATTTACAAGACAGCAGAGGGCGAGGTGGATTTCATTGCCACTATTATGCGGGATATCACTGAGCGGAAGGCAATGGAGGAGAAACTGCGCGATGCCTCCCTGGTGGCTGAGGCCTCCAGCCGCGCCAAGAGTGAATTCCTGGCCAATATGTCCCATGAGCTGAGGACTCCCCTCAATTCAATCATAGGCTTTTCAGACCTGATGCGCTCCGACATGGCAGGCCCTGTCAGCCCCGAGCAGTTGGAGTATCTCTCCGATATCTATGATAGCGGAAAACACCTCCTGAGCCTTATTAATGATCTCCTCGACCTGGCCAAGATAGAGTCAGGGAAGGTTGAGCTGGATCTGCGGGAGGTCTCTCTCAGGGAGGTTGTAACCGGCAGTATCGCTCTTTTCAGGGAAAAGGCGTTAAAACACGGCTTCCTGCTGACGGCAGTGGTGGATGATGAGGTGGAGAGGGTGGTTGTTGATGAGAGGAGGCTCAGGCAGATTCTCTTCACCCTCGTGGGTAATGCCGTCAAGTTCACCCCTGACGGCGGAAAGATCACCGTAACGGCCCGGAAGGTGAACTCTGACGGAGAGGCTGGGATTGAGGTTGCCGTTGCCGATACCGGGATCGGGATGTCGAAGGATGACCTCAAAAAACTGTTCCAGCCCTTTCAGCAGCTGGAAAGCTCTCTTACGAGAAAATATGCAGGCACAGGGCTTGGACTTTCGCTGAGTAAAAGAATGGTTGAGCTCCACAGAGGAAGGATCTGGGTTGAAAGTGAATTGGGGAAGGGCAGCAGATTTGTCTTTGTGCTCCCCATACTGAAGGAGGAAAAAGGGAATGGGTAAACTGGTCCTGGTGGTCGACGATAACGACAAGAACCGAAAGCTTTTAAAAATTATCCTGGAGAAGAAGGGGTACGAGGTGAAAGAGGCAGTCGACGGAAGGGATGCCGTCGAGATCGCGCGGAAAGAGCCCCCGGATCTCGTTCTCACGGATATCCGTATGCCTGTGATGGACGGCATCGAGGCGACACGGATAATGAAGTCTGAAGAACCGACAAAGTCGGTGCCTGTCATTATTATCACCTCATCGGCAATGAAGGGAGACCGTGAGAGGCTAATGGCTGAGTCAGGCTGCGACGCCTACATCGCAAAGCCTCTTGACATAAGGGAAGTGCTGGAGGTGGTTGAACGATTCATTGGCGCAGCCTGAGCTCATCAACAGCTCGCAGTCTTCTGATTTTTCTCCTTCTGTAAAACTCCAGGGCCTCCCCGTCTTCTGACTTTTCGGGGAGGCCCCTTCCGCCGGTCACAGGCCTGCATGCTTTGTTTCTCCGCCAGCACCGAGCAGTTCAAAATGAATCATTCAAAATGGACTGAATTAGTCCTGTATTACGAGTAATAAAAAGCAAAGTGTTGATATTCAAAGAAATATTGAGGTGGTGCTTTATTTGCTGTCTATTTGCCCCAATAATCACAATCCTTTTCAAAGAAAAAAGAGGAAGAAGTTGTTTAACGAGGCGTTCATGAAGCAGGTTCTCAATAAAAATGGCAGGAGGTGGTGAGGTGAAGTCCGGATCTGCTCATGAAAGAGGGCTAAATGGATGCCAGCAGGGTCAATTTTGAGAGAAAACAAAAAGGGAGGAGAATATGAAGAGGCGCAAATTTTCGATCTTCACGAGTTTTATAGTGACAGTAGCGGCTCTTTTCCTGGGATTCGATTTTGCCAGCACGCAAGCAGCTACCGGCAATACCTCATCCCCCGAACAGATGAAGAGGATAACGCCTGCTCAACGGCAGGCCGCAGCAGATAATGCCGCAGCCCACGGCTTTCAACCTGGGGCAGCTGCAACCAAGACAGGTTCAGGTAATATCGTATCCTTTGGCATGGCCATGCCCGCTACCAGCCCGATACCCCATTATTTCGGTCCCTATGCCAACTACGCAAACAGCCCGATGCCTACGGGCGCGGTAGCAAGCATCACTGTTGACGCCGGGGGCAGCGGATACACCGCTCCGGTTGTCACTATCTCTGATGTTTACGGCACAGGCTCGGGTGCTACTGCTACCGCAACAGTGGCAGGTGGTGTCATTACCGGCATCACTGTTGATGCCGGCGGCAGCGGGTATACCGCTCCCGTTGTTGCTATCTCTGATACCGCCGGAACAGGCGCTATTGCCTCAGCCTCAATAGGTGGGGCTCTCTCTGGCGGCATCCGGAAATTCGTTGACTCACTGCCTGGTCTTACGGCTGCCGGAGCAAGCACCCCCCTTGGAAAATATATTCCTGTGGCGATCCCGGATACGACGACCTATCCGGGATCAGACTATTACGAGATCGAGCTCGGCCAGTACTCCGAGCAGCTGCATTCCGATCTGCCTGCGACCACACTGCGGGGCTACAGGCAGACCAATACAACAGATGCGACCGTAAGCCAGTTTCACTATCTGGGCCCCCTGATCGTCGCCAAGCGGGACACCCCGGTGCGCATCAAGTTCACCAACAAGCTCTCCACCGGTACCGGCGGAGACCTTTTCCTCCCGGTGGACACCTCCGTCATGGGAGCCGGGATGGCGCCTGATGGAAGCATGTACACCCAGAATCGCGCCACCCTTCATTTGCACGGCGGCATGGTTCCCTGGATCAGCGACGGTACGCCCCACCAGTGGATCACCCCGGCTGGAGAAACCACTTCCTATCCCAAGGGCGTCAGTGTCCAATACGTCCCTGACATGTGGTTTGATCCGGTGACTCACGCGCCGGTCCCGGCTGGAACAGCGGGAGCGACGAATGATCCCGGCGACGGGTCGCTGACTTTCTACTATAACAATCAGCAGAGCGCCAGGCTGATGTTCTACCACGACCATGCCTATGGCATTACCCGCCTTAATGTCTATGCGGGAGAGGCAGCAGGGTACCTGCTGACGGATAATGTGGAGCAAGACCTGATCAATGGTACTAATATGACCGGCGTCAACCCCACAGGAGTCAGTGTTCTCCCCGGTACCGGTATTCCGCTGATCATCCAGGACAAGACCTTCGTGGACAGCAACACCATAGCCGCCCAGGATCCCACCTGGAGATGGGGGACCATGCCGGGAATGGCGATGACCGGTGACCTCTGGCTGCCTTCTGTCTATATGCCGGCACAGAACCCCTATGACATTACCGGGGCAAACGCCTTTGGCCGTTGGATGTATGGTCCATGGTTCTGGCCGCCCACCACAGGTATCGCCCACGGGCCGGTCCCGAACGAACACTACGACCCCAACTGTGATCCTTCTGTAACGTGGTGTGAGCCGCCGATGAGGCCCGACATGCCCGATCCTTCCATGGGTATGGAGGCATTCATGGACACCCCTGTCGTGAACGGCGCTGTTTACCCCTATCTGGATGTGGAGCCCAAGGCTTACCGCTTCCGGGTACTGAACGCCGCAAATGACCGGTTTTTCAACCTGCAGATGTACGTGGCTGACTCTGCTGTCACAACCTCCGATGGCAGGACTGATACAGAGGTCAAGATGGTCCCGGCTGTACAGACGCCCGGCTTCCCGGCAAAGTGGCCAACTGACGGCAGGGCAGGCGGTGTGCCGGATCCTGCTACAGCAGGCCCGTCGTGGGTACAGATCGGAACAGAAGGCGGTTTCCTGCCGGCTCCTGTTGTGCTTCCCAACCAGCCGGTCAACTGGAACAGGAACGCAACAGCCTTCAATTTCGGGAATGTCACGGACCATTCGCTGCTCATCGCACCTGCGGAGCGGGCGGACGTAATCGTTGACTTCTCGCAGTATGCAGGCAAAACCATCATTGTCTACAACGACGCTCCAGCAGCCTTCCCGGCCCTCGACCCGCGCTATGACTACTACATGGGCAATCCCGACCAGACCGACACGGGCGGCGCTCCCACAACGCAGCCGGGCTATGGTCCCAACACCCGCACGATCATGCAGATCAGGGTGGCTGCTTCAACTGCTGCCACCCCCTATGATCTGAATGCCCTGAGGGCGGCATTTGCGAAAACAGTTGATAAGAGAGGCGTCCTGGAGGTTTCACAGGACCCGGTCATTATCCCCCAGGCCGGTTATAATTCAGCCTACAATGGGACTTTCCCCGCCGATTATAGAGCATATGCACAGATTTATGATACCTCCAAAACCTTTACTCCAATCGGTTCGGCAACGCCGGTGACGATTCCCTTCCAGCCAAAGGCGATCCAGGACGAGATGGGCGAATCGTACGACACCGGGTATGGACGGATGAGTGGAATGATGGGACTCGAGCTGCCGGGCACCAACAACGTAAACCAGAATTTCATGCTTTACGGGTACTCCAGCCCGCCCGTTGATGTCATGCAGGATTCCATGACCCCCATCGGGACGCTTTCGGATGGGACCCAGATCTGGAAGATCACACACAACGGTGTGGACACCCATCCAATTCACTTCCATCTGTTCAACGTGCAGTTGATTAACCGGGTGGCCTGGGATGGTTTCCTCATGCCTCCCGATCCCAACGAACTGGGCTGGAAGGAAACCGTCCGTGTCAATCCGCTGGAGGATACAATCGTGGCGATGAGGCCGGTTGCTCCTACCCAACCCTTCGACATTCCCAACAGCATCCGCCTGATAGACCCTACCATGCCTGAGGGCGCTGTCTTAGCGACACCGCCTGGAGGCTTCAAGGACCCGGCGGCAAAAGGGGTGACCGTTACAAATCATTACGTCAACTTCGGCTGGGAATACGTCTGGCACTGCCACATCCTGAGCCACGAAGAGATGGACATGATGCACTCCTTGGTGTTTGCGGTAGCGCCGAAGGCCCCTTCCGGGTTTTCCGCCGCCATGACCGCTGCGGGGAACATAAGGTTGACCTGGAAGGACAACTCTCTGAACGAGACAGTCTTCACCATTGAAAGGTCGCAGGATGCCGGTTTTGCGGTGATTGACAGAACGGTTACGGTTGCAGCCAATGCAACTACCTTTAGGGACGGAAGCGTAACGGCCGGCTCGACCTATTACTACAGGGTGCGGGCCTCTAACCTTGTGGGAGACACCTATCAGTACGCGGCTCCGTCTGTCGGATTTCCGACCAAGTCTGCTGATTCCGTATGGTCAAGAACGGCAACAGTCACAATCACAATTGCAATTCCGGCAGCGCCCACGGGACTGGTTGCCACTCCCTCTGCCCTCAGTTCGAACCCGCCGCGAGTGCGCCTGACCTGGACTGACAACGCCACCAGCGAGTCAGGCTTCACGATTCAGAGGGCGACTGACGCAGGCTTCGCGGCGGGACTGACGACCTTTACGGTTGGCGTGAATGTCACGGCATTCACTGATACGACGGTTGCGCCCAAGACGACATACTACTACAGGGTGCAGGCCGTTAACGTCGCAGGCGCCTCTGCATGGTCAAATACCGCCACTGCCACAACTCCGGGCGTGATGCCTCAGAAGCCGGGTAATCTGACCGTAGGCACTGTGACCAGCACCTCTGTTGACATCAGCTGGACGGACAATTCTACTAACGAGACCGGCTTCAGGATTCAGAGGGCGAGGGATTCCGGTTTCACGACAGTAGTGAGGTCGTTTAAAGTTGGAGCAGACGTAACGACCTTCACCGTCGGCACCCTGACACCGAACACGACCTACTGGTTCCGTGTCAGGGCATTTAATGCTGACGGGAATTCTGCCTTCAGTAATGTGGTTTCAGCTACGACACTGCCCTGAGTCGTAAAGGCTTCAGCGGGGAGGGAGAGATCCCTCCCCGCCTATTTTGTAAGCGTCGTTTCTGCCCTTGAACCCAAAGATAGATTAAATGGACAGTAAGGAGGGCTTCATGAGAAGGATGCGTCTCATCAACCTTGTCATTATACTCATGCTGGTCCCATCGCTTCTTTTGTGGAGCCGCGACTCCCATGGTGCGGACAAGAAAAAGTATGAAAGGACCGTTGCGAGCTATCAGGTTCCGGATCTGATGCTGACAAACCAGAATGGGCAAAGGGTACGGCTCAGAGAGATCCTCATCTCTGAAAAGCCTGTATTCCTCCAGTTCATTTATGCCACATGCACAACTATCTGTCCTATCCTTTCGGCAGGATATGCAAACCTCCAGAACAGGATGGGGCAGGATCTGAAAAACATACGGCTTGTCTCCATAACCATTGATCCTGATCATGATACTCCTGAGGTCATGAAAGAATATCTGAAAAGGTACAATGCAAAGCCTGGGTGGGAATTTCTCACCGGATCGCGCGATGAGATCAAGGCTGTTATGAAGGCCTTCTATACCGATGTGCCAAACAAAATGTCCCACTACCCCCTCACCCTTCTGCGCTCTCCTGATGACGGCTACTGGATAAGGCTGTTTGGTTTTATGAGTACTCAGGAATTGAAGGAGGAATATCATAAGGTATGGGAAAAATAGTTTTACTTCTCTCCGCTTTTGTTTTTCTCCTTGGCACCCTCTCCTTCGGTGAGTGCGTTATGATAGCAGGACTGACTGATGATGAGGCACTGCGTTTGGGAGAAAGAATGTACCGCGAGGGGATTCTTTCCTCAGGAGAGCCCATGCAGGCGGTTGTTGGAGGTGGGGTGACGGTGGACGGAAAGATGTTCACCTGTGGAAGCTGTCACCTGAGGAGCGGGCTGGGGTCTTTGGAGGGGTCTCTTTTTTCACCAAGGATTACCGGGCCAAGGCTCTTCAGCCCCGTGGAGACAGGGGTGGAGTCTGTCCAGCCCTTTGGGGAGGCGCTTCTTAAAGGGCTGAAGACCGGCCACCCGCGTCCCGCTTATACTGACGAAAGGCTTGCAATGGCCCTGAGGGAGGGGATTGATCCTACAGGGAGAGAGCTGAACCTGGCCATGCCTATGTATCCACTCTCTGACAGGGATATGGAGATCCTTTCCTATTACCTCAGAAACCTTTCAGCAGAGCTGTCACCGGGAGCAACGGAACAGACCCTCCGGTTCGCCACAGTGGTCAGCGATGGCGTGAGCCCCGGGGAAAAGGCGTCACTGGTGAAAACCCTGCAAGGCTATTTTGACCTCATCAACGCGCCTCCCGGACCAAAGAAATGGAAAGGGTCGTTTTTAGACCCGGAGAGCAACAGGCTCTATGGGGGGAAAGTGACGCTCTCCCTCTGGGAGCTGAAAGGGGCCCGCGAGACATGGAAGGGCCAGCTTGAGGAGTATTACAAAAAGGAGCCTGTCTTTGCCATTGTGAGCGGGAGAGTCAGGGGTGACTGGGAGCCGATTCACAGGTTCAGCGAGGAGCAGCGGATTCCCAGCCTCTTTCCCCTTACCGACCTGCCTGTCATCGCAGAAAAAGACTGGTATACCCTCTATTCCTCCAGGGGGCTCTACCAGGAGGGCGTTACCGTGGCGAGGTATCTCAACAGGGCTGTCAAAACCGGCGGCACGCCTGTAGTCCAGGTTTACCGTGACAGAGAAAAAGGCGCTCTCCTTGACAGGGGGCTGCGGGAGAGCTGGGATGGACCAACGGAGCTCCTCAAAACCGTTGTCCTGGCAAAGGAGGAGAAGCTGTCAGAGACATTCTGGAAGAAACTGGCAAGGCAATACAAGGGCGGCGTTTTTGTCCTCTGGCTGGATGAGCAGGATATCCCTTCCATGAAGATTCTGGGCGAGATCCCTGAAAGGCCTTTCTGCGTCTTTGTCTCTTCAACCCTTATGAACATGAAGCTGTCTTCATTGCCCGATACAATCCGGGGATTCACCTATGCCACCTATCCCCGCAAGCTCCCGAAGGAATACGGCCAAAGCAAAGACGTCATGACAGCCTGGTTGAAGACAAAAGGAATACCCGTGGGAGAGGCTGATCTGCAAATGCAGGTCCTCTCCTCCGTACGGATTGTGGCAGGGGCAATCCGGTCTATGGGACCCTATCTTTACAGGGACTATCTCCTCGACACCCTGGACTCCCTCCGGGACCAGGTTCATACGGCTATTTCCTATCCCCGTCTCAGCTTTGGGCAGGGGCAGAGGTACGCCTCCAAGGGATGTTACATCGTGAGAATAACGGAAGGAGCTGATCCCGAAGTTGTGAGACTGAGCGACTGGATTATCGCGCTTCCGGGTCAGGACAATCCCTACAAAAAGGCCATTGCCGCCAAAGTATCCGGCCTTCTTCGGGATATGATTTTCAAAAAAGGGCAGCTTCAGAAACAGCAACTGCCGGCACAGCAGCATCTTTCTCTTCTTTCTTCAGGGAGGGGCCTCCGCCCCTCCCTCCTTTCCTTTCCTGATTTGACAACAAACTCCCCCTCACGCTAAATTAGCATTCACACTTTTTTGCATCGAGGAGGAGACGTGTCCGATAAAATCAGAGTGACGAACCCCATCGTGGAGATGGACGGCGACGAAATGACCCGCATCATCTGGCAGCTCATCAAGGAGAGGCTCATCCTCCCCTTTGTTGACGTTGACCTGAAATACTATGACCTGGGCATGAAGCACAGGGACGATACCGACGATCAGGTTACGGTGGATGCGGCCAACGCCATAAAGGAGCACGGCGTGGGCGTGAAGTGCGCCACCATCACACCCAATGCCGCCAGGGTGAAGGAGTACGATCTCAAGAAGCAGTGGCCCAGCCCCAACGGCACGATCAGGTCCATCCTTGACGGCACGGTCTTCAGGAAGCCGATCATCATAAAGAACATCCCTCCTGCTGTCCGTTTCTGGAAGAAGCCTATCCTCATAGGCCGTCACGCCTACGGTGACATCTACAAGGCCGTTGAGTGCATCATCGACGGGCCGGGCACGGCAGAGATCGTATTCACCCCCCAGGGCGGCGGTGAGAAAAAGGTCCTGAAGATCCATGAGTTCAAGGGCGCAGGGGTTGTCATGGGGATGCACAACACAGAGAAGTCCATCAGGAGCTTTGCCCAGTCCTGCATCAACTACGCCATCAGCGAGAAGGTGGACCTCTGGTTCGGCGCGAAGGACACCATTTCCAAGCAGTACCACGGCTTCTTCAGGGACGTCTTCGCCGAAGAGGTGGAAAAGGAGAAGGAGAGGCTCAAGGAGGCGGGCATCCAGTACCGGTACCTCCTCATTGATGATGCCGTGGCCCAGGTGGTCAAGTCAGAGGGCGGGATGATGTGGGCCTGCATGAACTACGACGGCGACGTGATGTCGGACATGGTGGCCACGGGCTTCGGCAGCCTCGGTCTCATGACCTCTGTCCTCGTCTCCCCCGATGGGAAGTACGAGTTCGAGGCCGCCCACGGCACGGTGATGAGGCACTACTACGAGCACCTCAAGGGCAATCCCACCTCTACCAACTCCATAGCCTCCATCTTCGCCTGGACAGGCGCCCTTGCCAAGAGGGGAGAGCTGGACAACACCCCTGAAGTGGTGAAGTTCGCCAAGCTTCTTGAGCTCGTGGTGATAAAGACCGTTGAGTCAGGCGTGATGACCAAGGACCTGATGCTCATAGCCGAGCCCCGCATAACCGAGTACGCAAGCACCGAAGGCTTCATAGATGCCGTTGCCGACGGCCTGAAAAAGGCGATTTCCCTGGTCTGATCTTTCCGCGAGGTAGGGGGCTATGCCCCCTACCTCAATTGCCTGATCTTTTTGGCATTTTCAAGGCCCTTTCTTGACTTCACCCCTATTGCCTTCTATACTTTCGTTAGCCATGTTGACCACACATAAGGAAATTGCCGCTATTCTCGATGGTCTTTTTGGCGCTATTGCTGCGGTCTCTCTTTCAGCAATACAAATCAGACGAATCATCAAGGGAGACATTCCTCTCTTTGGCCATGACGTTTATGAAAAGTGGCGTCAAATAAAAGTTGATTCCTTTGATATAACAATGGCGATAATCGGCACTAGTTCCTTTATTTTATTCTTAATTTTTATGATGGGCAGTAAATGAGGGGATGAAACTCAAAGCGGTGTGATGAGGCAAAGATGAGCCTGGAATCAATTCTCGCAATTTTGGCGGTGATCCTTTTTGTCATTTTGGGATTTATGTCAAAAGCCTGGTCATACACCACACTGCGTCAGAGGCTCGGCACTGGCAAGTGGTTCCTCTATTTATTCATAGAACTGATAATTTTTTGTGCCATTATATATTTTTTGACAGTGAAGAGCTGAGGAGGCTTGTCTGTGAGCGCGGGAGATTATATTACTCCTCGTTCTCCATCAGCTTCTGGAGCAGATCCTTTTTCTTTATCCTGCCGTGGAGGGCTGAGCCGTCTTTGAACTCGAAGACGGGGATGTCGAATCTGTAGAGCTCGTAGAGGTCGTCGTCGGTGGTGATGTCTACCTTTGTCACCACGAGGGAATATTTCTCCTCAAGGCCATTGAGGGTATCCTCGGCCATGTCGCAGAACCAGCAGCCCGGCTTGTAGTAGAAGGTTATGTGTATCATTCCGGCCTTTTCTTCCCTCCGCTGACCCACCAGTCGCTCTTGTCCGAGAACCACCAGAGGGAGGAGTCCGTTTCAAGGATGCTGGTTGCCATATCTTTGGCGATATCCGTCCTGAGTCTCCTGAGGGCGAACTCAAGCCATTCGTCTGCGTACTTGTTCCCCAGGTCCTTGCATTCCTTGAGCGCCAGGATCATCTCCAGCTGGTCTGCGTCATGAGCCAGTTGGGACTCCAGGGTCTTGCCCTCTTCGTACTCCATAATGAGCTCTTTGATCTCTGCGCCGAAGGGGAGGGGCTCGGTGAGGTCATCAACAGCCTTCATTTCGTCTGCCTTCACGTACTTCTTGTTCACGTAGTTCAGGTCCCCTGTCCTGGCCTCCGGGAGGTCGTGGAAGAGGCAGAGCTTGATGAGCCTGTCGGTGTCCACACCCTCGGCGAGGCGGCCAAGGGCGTACCCTATGTAAACGGTCCTGAAGATGTGCTCTGCCACGGACTCGGCGCCTGAGCCGAGGAACTGGAACCCGGACCGGGGAGTCCTCTTGAGCATCCCCGCCTCGAAGAGAAAGTTGGCTATTCTGATCATAGACAGAAATGATACCAGTTCAGGCCTGATGCCTTCAATGTTCCTCGTTGGCGGCAGCTTGAGTATTTCCCGTTAATCGGTTAAAATCTTTCTGAAGCACTGAACAATCTGCATAAATGATCATTCCGATCCATTATCAGCAGAATCCAAAACAAACAACGGGAGGCAACCCATGGAACTCGATGTGAGTCTTGACAAGGATTCTTTGTCCATTCCTATCACCAACCCCTTCAAACTGGACGCAGAGGCGATTGAGCGGCAGATAGAGGGGTTTGTGTCGGAGAGGGGGGCATCCCTCCAGGGGCTGGATGTGAAGGGTCTCCTCCCCAAGCTGGTGCGGGGGATAGCGGGCTGCGAGGGAGGCTGCCCTGCCGATGCCATGGGAGTGGTCCGGACAGGATATACGAACTTCAAGCTCCAGTATGTGGAGGGAGGGATACTCACGGCCCAGGCAAAGACCAGCGACGGCAAGGACCTTTCCCTCAAGATGTTCCCGGATTTTTAGCCGTCAGCCGATAGTTATTAAAAAAGGGAGGGCCCAGGCCCTCCCTTTTTTAATAACTGTAGAACTCCGATTTGAGGGAGCGGGTCATGAGGTCTCTCACCGCCTCCCGGGGGGATTTCCCTTCATAAAGGGTGAGGTAGACCTGCTCGGTGATGGGCATGTCTATGTTCTGTCTCCGCGAGAGCTGGTGGGCCGAAAGGGTGGTGGTTACGCCTTCTGCCACAGACCTCGTCTGGCCGGTGATCTCTGCAATGCTCATTCCCTGTCCCAGCTTGTAGCCTACGGTGTAGTTTCTCGACAGGTGGGCTGTGCAGGTGAGGACAAGGTCCCCGAGGCCGCTCAGGCCGGAAAAGGTGACCTCGTGGGCGCCCATGCTGAGGCCGAGCCTCCTGATTTCTGAGAGGCCCCGCGTGATAAGCGCCGCCCTGGAGTTGTTGCCCAGGCCGAGGCCTTCAGAGATGCCCGCTGCAATGGCGATGACGTTTTTCAAGGCTCCTCCCATCTCCACGCCTGTCATGTCGTCATGGGTGTAGACCCTGAAGTAGTCCGAGTCAAAGATCTCCTGGAGGATGAGCCCTGTCTTTCTCTCTTCTGCCGCCAGGGTGACTGCTGTGGGGAGCTTTCCCGCCATCTCCCCGGCGAAGCTGGGGCCTGAGAGGACGGAGACAGGCCTGTTGAGGATCTCTTTCAGGATCATGGACGGCGTCATGAGGGTGTCGATCTCTATTCCCTTGGATGCGCTGATAACAACTGCATCGGATCTCAGATTGTCCGATACCGGTCCGAAAACGGACCTGATATACTGGGTGGGGACGGCACTGAGGATGTACCGCGCGCCTGTTACAGCCTTTTTGAGGTAGGGCGTTGCCTTCAGGGAAGAAGGGAGCCTGACCCCCGGAAGGTAGAGGCTGTTGGTCCCTTCCTTGTTGATCTCATGGGCGAGATCAGCCTGCCGGGCCCAGATTGCCACATCGTACCCCTTTTCTGCAAGGAGGGCTGCAAGGGCCGTTCCCCAGCTTCCGGCTCCGATGACGGAGATGTAGTTGCTAAACTGTTTCAGCGGTCTTCTCCTTTGAGGACTCAGGGTTTTGACACAAGAATATACCAGAAACAACCCTATTTCGCAAATGAGAGGCCCTGCAGGAGGGCTCTGATATCCTCCTCTCTGTGGGCTGCTGTGACGGATATCCTGATCATCGGCAGTCTGACCGTGGGCGGTCTGATGCAGGGCGCGTAGAGCCCGAGATCCCTGAGCCGTCGGGAAAAGGCAATGGTCACAGTAGGGTCTCCGGGGTTCTCTCTCTGTTCGGGAAGGACAAGGGGGATTATGGGGCTCTCCGTGCTTAGGGTCTCAAACCCGAGGTTGCTGATCCCCTCCATGAGCATTGCCCTCTTCCGCCAGAGCCCTTTCACCACAGAGGGATCATCCATGATGATCCTCAAGGCCTTCAGGGATGCTGCGACGACCGGCGCAGGGAGGGCGGTGGAGTAGATAAAACCCCTTCCTGTGTTCACAAGCCATTGGATGATCCTTTCCTCTGCTGCAATAAAGCCGCCGAAGGAGCCCAGGGCCTTGGAAAAGGTGCCCATCTGGATGATGTGCGGCTCAGGCTGAAGGCCCGCGTGCGCCAGGGCTCCTTTCCCTTCCGCCAGG
The DNA here is from genome assembly GCA_041653575.1 of Thermodesulfovibrionales bacterium. GTDB lineage: Bacteria > Nitrospirota > Thermodesulfovibrionia > Thermodesulfovibrionales > Dissulfurispiraceae > JBAZFD01. The sequence goes on along the minus strand of JBAZFD010000001.1, from coordinate 10,655 downwards.
ACACCTGTGCCGTGGGCGTCATCAAGGTAGAAGAGCGCCCTATGGGTGCGGCAGAGCTCATTGATCTCTCTCAGGGGGGCTATGTCGCCGTCCATGCTGAAGACGGTGTCAGTCACCACCATCGTTTTTCTCCCCTGATGTTCCTTCATGAGCGCTGAGAGCTGTTCCCATTCCCTGTGCCGGTAGATGACGGTCTGCGCCCTGCTCAAGCGGCAGCCGTCGATGATGCTGGCATGGTTCAGCTCGTCGCTGAAAATCATGTCTCCCGCTCCGGCAAGGGCAGGGATGGCTGTCACATTGGCGGTATACCCTGAGTTGAGGCAGAGCGCCTTCTCTGTCCCCTTGAATCCGGCTATTGCCTCTTCCAGCTGCCCATGGAGCTCTGTTCCGCCTGAGAGGAGACGGGAGGAGCCTGCGCCGAAGCCGTATGCTTCAGCAGCCATCCGTGCAGCCTCTGCCGGCCTGGGGTCGTGGCTGAGTCCGAGATAGTCATTGGAGGCGAAGCTGATGAGCTCCTTCCCGCCTATAAGGATGCGGCTGGTTGATCCGCCGGGCCCCCTGTCCAGGATCTCCCTGTACAGACAGGAAGATCGGAGTTTTGCCAGCTCATCAGAAAACACCTTTTTGGTCTCCAGGGTACATCATATTGTATTGCAGTGGTAATTTGACCACATTATATGGGGCGGTATTCTCCCCTAAAAAAAATCTTGACAACCCGCCTTCTCAATCCCTAAGATTGAAGTGGAAAAAAGTGCCATAAAGTGGAGGATCAGCATTGCCGTCCTTCCTCGGAAAATATTACTACACTCTGGACCCGAAGGGGAGGCTCATCATCCCTGCCCCCCTGCGCAATGCTCTGGCCCAGTACAACGATTCACGACTATATATCACAAATGCCCCTTTTGACAAGTGCCTCCATGTCTATCCTTTTGAGGAGTGGGGCAGGCAGGAGGAGCGGATCAGGGCCCTGCCCAAGTCCGATCCGGCAGTTAAGTTCTACCTCAGGAGGGTTATAGCCTCAGCCCAGGAATGTGAGGCTGACAAGCAGGGAAGGTTCATGGTCCCCTATGAGCTGAGGCAGGACGCAGGGATATCCGGCGATCTGGTTATCGTCGGACAGCTGGACAAGATAGAAATATGGAACAGGGCGGAATGGGATGCTGTGACAGATCCGACAAAGGTTGACGCAAAGGCCTTTGAGGCCGCTCTTGCAGGATACGGGTTATAAGGAGAGAGAATGGATAGGGAAGACATCATCAGCGTCCTTCTGGAGTCTCCTATCTACCTGGATATCCCCCTGAAAGAGCGGCAGGTGCTGGTGAAGTATCTTCTCTGCCGGATAGAGAAGGAGGCTGCCATAGGCAGCAGGGAGGGAGAGTTTTATGAATCATGAGAAGATCCATGTCCCTGTCCTTCTGGATGAGATTCTGGATATGCTCCGGATCAGACCTGACGGGGTATATCTGGACGGTACAGTCGGGCTGGGCGGTCATTCCTCGGAGATCCTGAGCAGGATCCCTGAGGGTGTGCTCATTGGTATAGATAAGGATGATGACGCGCTCAGGCACGCAGCGGAGACTCTGGGCGACAAGCGGGTCTTTCTCAGGAAGGGGGCCTTTTCCAATATTTCGGAGATCGTCTCCTCTCTGGGCATAAAGGCTGTTGACGGTGTCCTTCTTGATCTCGGCGTTTCCATGCTCCAGCTGAAGGCTATGGAGAGGGGATTCAGTTTCCTCTCCCAGGAGAGGCTGGATATGCGGATGGACAAGACCCAGGATCTGAGCGCCTGGGAGGTGGTGAACGGCTATCCCGAGGCCGACCTGGAGAGGGTCATCAGGGAGTACGGCGAGGAGCCCTTTGCCAGGAGGATCGTCAGGGAGATCGTCAGCCAGAGAAAGAAGGCCCGCATAGAGACCTGCAAGGAGCTGGCCGACCTAATTGCCAGGGTCTCCAGAAGGAGAGGAAAGAGCCATCCCGCCACCCTGACATTCCAGGCATTGAGAATAGAGGTGAACGGTGAGATGGATGAGCTCCGGAAGGGGCTTGCAGCAGCTCTGGATATTCTCTCTGAGGGAGGGAGGCTCTGCGTCATTTCCTACCATTCCCTTGAGGACAGGATTGTAAAGAATTTCATGCGTGAAGAGGCGCGGGGAGGCCTCATCGAACTGATAACCAAAAAGCCCCTGCCTCCGTCCCGCGAGGAGGTAAGGAGAAATCCGGCTTCCCGGAGCGCAAAGCTCAGGGTCGGAGAAAAGCGAGGAGCGAGGGTATGAGAAAGAGAAATAGATCGGTCTCATTTCTGAAACCTTTTTTTGTTGTTACCATGCTCTTTCTGGTTTTTTCCCTTGTCTGGCTGAGGTCCGGCGTGGTATCTCTGGAGTATTCCATCAGCAGGCTTGAGGAAAAAAAGGCGGAATTGCTGAGAGACAGAAAGCTCCTTGGCGCTCAGAAGTCACACCTCCTTTCGGTGGACAAGTTCGAGACCGCCTCTGCCAACGGGTTTGTATTTCCCGACAGGATGAAGGTAGTCTATGTGAAGCGGGTGGAGGACGGAGGGACATACAAGGCATCCTTTCGTCCGTAGTCCGGTCCGGGAGAGGGTATAAACAGCCTGTATGGAGTCATAAAGAGATGAATACGAGGGCCTTGCTTCTTACGACCGCTGTTCTCATCGGCTTCCTTTCCGTCTCCCTTCGCCTTGTGGATGTGATGCTCTTCAATCATGAGAAGTACTCAGCCAGGGCGAAGTCGCAGCAGATAAAAAAGGAGTCAATTCCTGTCAGGAGGGGTATGATCCTGGACAGGACAGGCAGGGATCTTGCCATCAATATAGACACTGAGTCCCTTTTCTGCAATCCCAGGGATGTCTCGGCTCCTGCTGATATGGCCCGCGCCCTCTCCAGGGAGATCAACCGGCGGCCTGATGAGATCATCACGAAAATCAGCGGGAAAAAGAGATTCATCTGGCTGGAGCGGAAGATGGACAGGGCTGAGGCCCAGAGGATCAAGTGCCTCAAGCTCAGCGGGATCGGCTTTGTGCCGGAGATGAAGAGATACTATCCGAAAGGGAGCCTCGCCTCCCACATCATCGGGTACGTGAATATAGACAACAGCGGCATTGAGGGGATTGAGAGTAAATACAACAGCTATCTCACCGCCAGTCCGGAAGAGTTCTATGTCCAGAGGGATGCAAAAGGGCATCACCTCTCCGAGGGACAGACAAAGGATATCCAAGGGAATGACCTGATCCTTACCCTTGATGAAGGTCTCCAGTATATCCTGGAGAAAAACCTTGAGGAGGCTGCTACCCACTGGAAGGCCGCCTCAGCCACCGCCATTATGATGAACCCCTATACCGGCGAGATACTGGCCATGGCGAGCAGACCTGATTTTGATCTCAACAGTCCCGGCAATGTCAAACCCGGCCAGAGGAGAAACCGGGCGGTCACGGATTGCTATGAGCCGGGCTCAACCTTTAAAATAATAGTCGGCGCAGCTGCATTGGAAGAGAAGGCTGTCACGCCGGGTATGCGGTTCGATTGCAGCGCCGGTTCGGTAGAGGTCGGCGGCAGGAGGATCAAGGATGCCCACAGGCACGGCGTTCTCACCTTCCAGGAGGTCATCCAGAAGTCGTCCAACGTGGGAACCATCAAGATCGCACTGAAGCTGGGCAAGGATACGGTCTATGACTACATCAGGAAATTCGGCTTCGGCAACAAGACCGGCATTGATCTCCCCGGCGAGGTCTCGGGCCTGCTGAGGCCTCCTGACAGGTGGTCCGGTATGTCCATCGGCGCAATAGCCATCGGGCAGGAGGTGGCAGTCACCCCCCTCCAGGTCCTGAGGGCTTACGCTGTCATTGCAAACGGCGGCAGTCTTGTGAAGCCCCATCTGGTGTCCGAGATACGCAGCCCTTCGGGAGGAACCCTTTTCAGGGCAGAGCCTGAGAAAAAGAGGGTCATCTCAGCGGAGACTGCCCGGAGATTCAGGGAGATCCTCAAGACTGTGACCGAAGAGGGAGGCACTGCAACTGAGGCTGCGGTGGACGGCAACCAGGTGGCAGGCAAGACAGGGACAGCCCAGTTGATAGACCCGGCGACGAGGAGATACTCCAGGGATAAGTTTGTGAGCTCCTTTGTCGGTTTTGTTCCTGCCGATCAGCCGAGAATCGCCATGATCGTTGTCCTCCATGAGCCTAAGGGGCAGATATACGGCGGTATCGTGGCAGGGCCGGTCTTCAGGAAGATAGCCGACGAGTCTCTCTCCTACCTGGGAGTGCTCAGGGATGATGCCAGCGACAAGGGACTCCTGCTTGTGTCGGAGAAAAAGAGGTCCTGATCACCTTTTGGGTCGCTGGTGACCCTTCCAGTAGTTCAGCTTTTATGAGACAATAATGCCGTATAAAAGAATTATTTTTCAGGGGAAATCATGGATCTGAGGGAAGTCATTACAGGAGAAATGAGGGTTTCAGGTGAGACCGGGCGGGATATCACCGGCATAGCCTACGACTCACGGAGCATCAAAGGCGGGGAGCTTTTTGTGGCCACCAGGGGGGAGCATATGGACGGCCATGGGTTTATTGCCGATGCCCTCAGGAGAGGCGCTGCGGCAATAGTCTTTGATGAGGCAGAGGAGGGGCGGGTTGCTGCCGTCAGGGAGGCTCATCCCCAGGCTGCCTGGATACCGGTCGCCGACCCCAGGGATGCCATGGCTGCCCTGTCCGACAGGTTTTACCGGGAGCCTTCACGGGATATGACCCTCATCGGGATCACAGGGACCAACGGCAAGACCACCACCTCCTATCTCATCAAGTCCATTGCAGAGACATGGGGCAAGGCGGTGGGGCTCATCGGGACTATCTCCTACATCATAAAGGACAGCGCCTGTTCCGCACCGCACACCACGCCGGAGGCCCCGGATTTTCAGTCCCTCCTCAGGAGGATGGTGGATGAGGGCTGCGACTGCGTGGTGACCGAGGTTTCATCCCATGCCCTTGCACAGAAGAGGGTGGACCATTCCCGGTTCAGCGCTGCCCTCTTCACCAATCTCACCAGGGACCATCTGGACTTTCACCATTCCATGGAGGAGTACTTCCAGGCAAAGAAGAGACTCTTCACCGACCTCCTCATTCCTCATGGAGCAGCGGTGATCAATGCCGATGATCCCTACGGGCAGAGGCTCGCAGCGGAGCTGAAGGCGATGGGCAGGAAGGTTCTCACCTACAGCGCAGAGGGAGCGGCTGCCGATCTGACGGCCACGGAGATCAGGATGTCCTTCAGGGGAACCTCCTTTACGGTCCGTTATGACGGCCTCGACCATCCCATGGAATCCCTCCTTGTTGGGATGAAGAATGTCTCCAACTGCCTCTCTGCCATTGCAGCGGCAGTCTCTCTCGGCATCCCCTGGGATCTCATTGCAGCTGCCATATCCTCCTTCGGGAATGTGCAGGGAAGGTTTGAGCGGGTGGACCTGGGCCAGGGATTCCTTGCGGTAGTGGACTACGCCCACACAGGCGACGCACTGGAGGGGCTCCTCCTGACCGGCAGGCAGCTCCTCGAATCCTGTCATTCCCCAGGCAGGCTCATCACGGTCTTCGGCTGCGGCGGAAACAGGGACCGGGGAAAGAGGCCGGAGATGGGGCGGATCGCCTCAGGCCTGAGCGATCTGGTCATTGTCACCTCCGACAACCCGAGGGATGAGGAGCCCATGGCCATCATCAGGGAGATAGAGGAGGGGATAGACGCGGCAGATTACATTGTTCTCCCCGACAGGGCAGAGGCGATCAGGCGGGCGGTGGCTATGGCAGCGCCGGGCGATATGGTGGTGGTGGCGGGCAAGGGGCATGAGGACTACCAGGAGATCAGCGGGGAGCGGCATCATTTCAGCGACCGTGAGGTCCTTGAGGATGCCATCAGGAAAAAGTCTGCTTCCGTCCCCTGCGCCGGGGAGCCGGGAGGGGCAGGATGGTAACTCTCAATGAGATCATAGAGGGCACAGGCGGAAAGATCCTCTCTTCAGGACCTTCCTCCTTCAGCGGCTTTTCCATTGATTCCCGCAGCATCGGCGAGGGAGAGGTTTTCGTCGCCATAAAAGGGGAAAGGCTTGACGGCCACGCCTTTGTGAAAGAGGCACTTCAGCGGGGCAGCGGGGCGATTGTGGATTCGGGAACAGACTGGGAGATCCCCGGCAGGACGGTCATCAGGGTGGAGGACAGCCTGACAGCACTCCAGCAGATAGCAGCTGCAAAGAGGAAGGGCTTCACCGGCCCTGTCATAGGCGTTGTGGGAAGCAACGGCAAGACCACCACCAAGGAGCTCCTCTCCGGCATCATCAGCATGAGAGGTCAGGTACTGAAGACAACAGGGAACCTGAACAACCATATCGGGATGCCTCTCTGCATCTCCCGCATGGACGACGATACCAAGGTGATGGTCCTTGAGATGGGGACGAACCGGCCCGGTGACGTGGAGCTCCTTTGCAGCATTGCCCGGCCTGAAACAGGGGTGATAACGAATATCGGCTATGAGCACATGGAAGGGTTCGGCTCCCTTGAGGGGGTGCGGGAGTCTGAGCTGGAGATCCTCCCCTACCTCAGCAGGCTGGTGGTCAATGCCGACGACGACTTCCTCATGGAAGGGATAAAAGAGAGCGGGTTCTCAGGAGAGCTTTTTACCTTCGGCATTGAAAAGGAGGCCGACCTGACAGCCCGTGACATCAGAGACACCGAGAGGGGCACCTCCTTTCTCCTCTGCCGGGGGGATGAGCAGATACCTGTGCAGACACGGCTTCACGGAAGATTCAATGTCCTGAACGCCCTGGCAGCGGTCTCGGCCTCCCTCCTTGCAGGGGTTGACCTTGAGGCGGTCCAGGAAGGCCTTGCCTCCCTGGAACCGGTGGGAATGAGGTTTGAGATAAGAAAACAGGGAGGGGCTACCTTCCTGAATGATGTGTACAATGCCAACCCCTCATCCATGGAACAGGCGGTGAGGGAGCTGGAAAGGCTCATGGCAACAGGACAGTTCAGAAGGGCAGTGGCTGTGCTCGGGGATATGCGGGAGTTGGGCGAATACGCCCTTTCCAGCCACAGGGAGCTGGGCAGGAGGCTCTCGGGCATTCCTGTCCAGGTCTTCATCGGCGTCGGTCCTCTTATGTCCCTGGCTGTAGAGGAGTTCAGCGGCAGGGGAATCATGGCAGAGAAATCAGAGGACGCCGGAGTCCTCCTGAAAGAGATCATAGAGGAGGGAGATGTAGTGCTCATAAAGGGTTCGCGGGGAATGAGGATGGAGAAGGTTTTCGACACCTGGATGGCCGGTGAGGGGATAAGGGAGGCAGACCATGCTCTATGAGCTCCTCCTCCGGCTTATCCCCCATTTTTCGCCCCTGAATGTCTTCAAGTACATCACCTTCAGGACATCCCTGGCTGCGCTCACCTCCCTCATTCTGACCTTTATCATCGCCCCCCCTGTCATCAGGTGGCTCAAGCAGATCAGTATGACCCAGCAGATCAGGGATGACGGCCCCAAGACGCACTACTCCAAGGCAGGCACACCCACCATGGGAGGGGTTATCATCATCGCCTCCATTGCCCTCTCCATGCTCATGTGGGGAAACTTCCGCAATCCCTATATCTGGATAATCCTCCTCTCCCTCCTCGGGTTCGGGGCTGTGGGGTTCCTCGATGATTACCTGAAGGCGGTGAAGAAGAACCCCAAGGGGCTGAGCGCCCTGTACAAGAGCGGAGGCCAGTTCGTCATTGCCCTTGCCATAGGGATGTTCCTCTATTTCAATCCCCAGGACCCTTACAGCTCCGTCCTGAGCATTCCCTTTTTCAAAAAATGGCTCATTGACCTGGGATACTTCTACATCCCCTTTTCGGTCTTTGTGATCGTGGGCTCATCCAATGCAGTGAACCTTACCGACGGGATAGACGGCCTGGCCATAGGTCTTGTGGCAATCGCCACCATAGCCAACGTGGCCCTCGTCTATATCTCGGGACATGCCCTCTTTGCCAGGTATCTCCAGGTCCTCTATCTCCCCGGCATCGGGGAGCTTACTGTTTTCTGCGGCGCCATGCTCGGCGCTGCTCTGGGTTTTCTCTGGTACAACGCCCATCCGGCAGAAGTTTTTATGGGGGACGTGGGCTCCCTCTCCCTGGGCGGTTCCCTAGGGACCCTGGCGGTCATAACAAAGCATGAGATCGTCCTTGCCGTTGTAGGTGGTATATTTGTAATAGAAACGCTTTCCGTTGTCATGCAGGTTGCATCCTTCAAACTCACCGGGAAAAGGATATTCAGGATGGCGCCCATTCATCATCACTTTGAGCTGAAGGGGTGGCCTGAACCAAAGGTAATTGTGAGGTTCTGGATAGTGGGGATCATCCTTGCTCTCTTCAGCCTCGCTACACTCAAGCTGAGGTGATCAGTGGAAACCGTAAGGAGGTAAGCCATGGGTAAGCGGCATGGGTTGAAGGTCATGGATAATCGGTCATGGGGGGCATGGACGGGTCTTTTTTCTCTCCTCTGCCTTTTTTTTATTGCTCAAAACGCCTCAGCCGATGAGGTGAGCGCCCGCGCCGCCCTTGTGATGGAAGGCAGCAGGGGGAAGATCCTCTATGCCAAAAACCCCAATACCAAGCTCCCCCCTGCCAGCACCACGAAGGTGATGACAGCCATGGTTGCCCTCGACAGGCTCCATCCCGAGACCGTTGTTACCATAAGCAAAAACGCTGCTGAGACTCCTTCGGTCAGTCCTCACCTGAGAGAGGGGGAGAGGCTGAAGGTGCACGACCTTCTCTATATCGCCCTCATGAGGTCCGTGAACGGCGCTGCCGTTGCCCTCGCCGAGGCATCGGCAGGGAGTGAGGAGGGCTTTACCAGGATGATGAACGATAAGGTCAGCCGTCTGGGCCTGGAGAACACCCGGTTCATCAACGCCTCAGGGCTTCCCGGTCCGGGAGAGCAGTACACCACAGCCTATGAGCTCTCCCTCATCATGAAGACAGCCCTGAGATACCCCATCATCAGGGAGATCATCAACACCAGGACCAAGGACATATACACCATGGAGGGGAGGCGGCTCTTCTTCAAAAACACCAACGAGCTCCTCTGGTCCGACGCCGAGGTCCTGGGAGGAAAAACAGGGTACACAAGGGCCGCAGGCCACTGCCTCGTCTGCGCCGGGGAGAAGGAGGGTGAGACGCTTATTACCGTGCTCCTCGGTGAGAGCGTAAGGAGCAGGCTCTGGGATGACACCGCCTTCCTCCTCTCCCGCGGTGAGGATATCATGGCCCAGAAGTCTGAGCCCATGATCTATTTCAGTCCAGTAAAGAGACCGGGCGTTGTCCATGCCTCCTACACACCCCAGAAAAAGGTCTCGCACAAGCTCACAGGGAAGAAGGCCGACAGGAGGGCGCGGCTCGCCAAGGCAAAGAAGGCATCTGCAAAGAGCAAGGCTTTAGCCAAAATAAAGAAGAAGTACAAAAAGGAAAAAGCCATAGCAAAGGCTGGCAAGAATAAGAAGAAGGCTGTTGTCTCGGTCTCCGAGAAGAAGGCAAAGAAGAAGCCCTCAGGCAAGGGGCTTTCCGTCCAGAACAGGGAGACTGAGGGCAGGTCATAGAAGCAGTATAAAAGGATATCAGAGAAAGGATGACAATGGATTTCAGAGGGAAAAGGGTGACAGTGGTGGGTATAGCCAGGAGCGGGGCAGGGGCTGCAAACCTCCTCAGCAGTCTGGGCGCAGAGATAACGGTAACGGACAGGAGGCCTGCCCATGAGCTGGAGGAGTTCCTGTCCAGGCTTTTACCGGAGGTGAAAAAAGAGGCAGGAGGCCATCCTGAGCAGCTCTTCACCGAGGCTGATCTTATTGTCATCAGTCCCGGAGTCCCCCTCTCCATACCGCCTTTGAAAAGGGCTGCCGAGAGGGGTATCCCCATCATCGGCGAGCTGGAGCTGGCCTATATGACAGTCAACAGTCCACAGGCAACAGTCGACAGTCAGAGAGCGGAATTCCTGGCCATCACAGGGACGAACGGGAAGTCCACCACCACCATGCTGGTCTCAGAGATGATGAAGGCCGGAGGTTTTAATACCCTCCTGGGCGGCAACATCGGCTATGCCCTGACAGAGGAGATCTATGAAAGGGTCAAGGGTCAAGGGTCAAGGGTCAAGAAAGAAGAAGATGAGGGCAAGGGAGAACTTGCCCCTCTTTCTTTGTCTTCCCTGGACCCTGGACCCTTGCCCCTTGACCCTCTCTTTATCATCGCCGAGGTGTCGAGCTTTCAGCTGGAGACAATAGCATCCTTCAGGCCCAAAGGGGCGACTATCCTGAACATCACCCCTGATCACCTCGACAGGTACAGCTCCATGGAGGAGTATACTGATGCGAAGTGCAGGGTCTTCATGAACCAGGGGGCAGGGGATTTCCTGCTGCTCAATGCAGACGACCCGATGACCGGGGAGATCGTTAAAAGGGTCAAGGGGCAAGGGTCAAAGGTCCAGGAGGAAAAAAATAGGGGCCAGGGAATGCCTGAGATCTATTTCTTCAGCAGGGAGAAAGAGGTGAAGGGCGCATGGTTTAAAGACGGGGTCATCCGTTTTAATCTGCCCGGTCTCGCCGACTTCAGCCTTCAGCCTTCAGCCTTCCCGATACAGGGGGTG